>JBJKRD010000147.1:0-7640 GCA_046704925.1 Opitutaceae bacterium
CAGATCCATGATGGTGGCGGCCGTGGCGCTGCCCATGCCGAAGTCGATGATGGTGATGCGCCCGGCGGTGGCGCTGGGCATCGGCTTGTCGCGGCCCTCCACCGGGACGCGATGCCAGCGGGCGAACAGCTCCACGTAGCGGATGAAGTTGGTCAGGAGGATGTAGTCGCCGAACTTCCGGAGCGGCACGCCGGTGTAGCGGGGCAGCCAGTTTTCGACGATCTCGCGGCGGTTCTTCATGGACCCCAGTAGACCACGCTCCGCCCAAAACTCAGCCGAAAAAGCGACCGCGGCCGGCGGGTGGGTCACCGCAGTTCGTCGGCGCGGATCTCCCGGCTCCAGCGCCGCACGTTCGCGTGGTCGTAGCAGGTGATGGTGAGCACGCGTTCGTTCCGAGGCCCGTGGACCGCCAGCAGACAGTAGTTCTGGTCGTCAACCAGCGTGCCGGGCACCCGCTGCGGGTTGTCCCTTTCCGGGTCGTGCCGGATCTGCGTGTCGGCGCCGCTGGTGAACGGCGAGCTCGTCAGGTCGTAGAGCGGATAGGTGCCGGGACGGGCCACCTTTTCCAGCTCCGTGAAATGCCGGTCCCCGGTGAGGAAGATGATCCCGGGCAGGTGCTGCTCCGCGATGAAACGCTCGATCGCCGCGCGCTCGGCCCGGTAGTCGCCGAAGGTCTCCGCGCCGGCGTGGCTGTTGAGAAACTGGCCGCCGATGACAATGAACGTGAACGCGGGTCGGGTCGCCGGGTTGTGATGGTAGTAGAGCAGCGAGTTTTTCAGCCAATCGAGCTGCCGGGGACCGAGCTGGCTCTTGCCCGGGTTCAGCTTCTGGTCGAGATCGTCGTCGTCGCGGTAGGAGCGGTCGTCCAGCAGGATGAATGCGGCATCGCTGAAGGTGAACTTGGTGTAGACGCCGGGGTTGCCGGGCTCGCCGTAGGAGGGATTGCCCCAGTAGGCTTTGAAGGCGCGCAGCGCCACCGGCCGCAGTTCATAGGTCTTGTCGGTGTCGTCCGGGCCGGCGTCATGATCGTCCCAGGTCGCATAATGGGGCATCGCCGCAAAAAGCTTTTGGAGCTCGGGGGTGGCCTGATCGTGCTGGTACCGGTACCAGAGGCCGCTCACCGAGTCGTCCGCCTCGCGGAAATAAAGGTTGTCGCCGTCCCAGATCATGAAGTCGGCGCCCGCGGCGGCCATGTGGGTGAAGATGGCGGGGTCGTGGCCGTAGGGCGGACCCGGCCGGTCGTAGGGGGGATCGTTGATGTACGCGCAGGAGCCGAAGAGGAAGGAGAAGTCCGGCGGGGGCGTCCGCCACTCCCAGAGGGGCTTGGTTTTGAATTCCAGGGGGTAGGGGCGTGCGGCCGGCCGGCCGTCGAGGGATAGCGTGTACGTGTAAGTCTGGCCGGGCTCGAGCAGTGGCACCCTGAATTGGGCGATGGCGCAGCCCGACGGGGTGTCCAGCAGGCGGTCCAGCGTGATCCGCTGCGCGGTCTCGGGCCGGCCCTTGACCTCATAGTCGATGGTGACAGTCCGGGCATCGAGGACGCCCAGCGAAAGGAAAACCTCGCGGTGCGCCAGGTAGCCGAGCTTGGGTCCCCACACCAAGCGGCCGGCCGCGCGCAGGGGTACCGGGCCGGCAGTCGACGCGGCCAGGAGGACGGCGACCACCAGGGCGGCGGTCTGGGAGGGCCGGCGCCCCGAGGAAGCGGGCGGGTGGATGGAAACGGCGGTGACGGGCATGAATCTGATCAGGTTGTCGGCGGTCCGGCGAAAGGCAAAACCCGGCGGATGCCGGGATCCCGCGTTGCAACCGTGACGGATTGGATTCCACTGGTCCGGCGATCTCCATGTGGTCCTGGCGACACACGTCCGCAGTAACCATCCGCCGTTTTCTGGCCGGACAGGAAGAACTCGCTTGGACCTATCCGGAGGTGGGCGCGTCGAACCTCCCGGCGCCGCCGGGCTACGACTTCGACCACCAACGCGCCGCGTTGGGTCGCGGCGGCGCCATTTTCGAGGCGGCGTGTGCGGCGATCCGGCAATGGCGGATGTTTCCGCCGGAGTGGATGGCGATCCACCCGCCGGCGCCGCCGGTTCGGCCGGGACAGACCGTCGCGGTGCTGGCCCGGGCCTTCGGCGGCTGGTGGCTCAATTCCTGCCGCATCGTTTACGTGCTCGACGAGGAGGAGCCATTCCGCCGGTTTGGCTTCGGCTACGGAACCCTGCCCGGACATGTGGAGTGTGGGGAGGAGTGTTTTCGGGTGGAGTGGCTCCCCGACGGCACCGTATGGTACGACGTGCGCGCGTTCTCCCATCCCCGGCATTGGCTTGCCCGCCTGGGTTATCCGGTGGTCCGGCGCCTGCAGCGGCGCTTCGCCCGCGATTCGCTCGCGGCCATGCGGCGGGCGGTGGCCGCGCCCATGGCGCCGGAGCGACGCGGCCCGGAATCGATCCCTCATGGCGCCTAAACTCCGGGCGTTGGTGGGCGCGATCATCTGGACGGCGGTGGCCGCCTGGCGGGTTCCCAATCTCTACGACGAGGCATGGGCGCGGGTCATTCTGCTTTTTGTGCCGCTGGTCCTGCTGCCCTTCGCGCTCGACCTCGTGGACGACGAGGCAGACGCCACGCGGCCCCGCGTCTGGCTCTGGGGACGCCGGCTGCAGTTGCCGGCCGCGCTCTTCCTCGTCATCGCCTTCCAACTGCCGCCCGGGAGGTGGTCCGCGGCGATGGCGCTGCCGTGGGTGATCTTCACGGGCGTCGCGGCCGGCGTCGGCCTGCGCGGATGGGGTGCCGGCGGGTGGCGGCGACGCGACGTCCTCTGCCGCCAGGCCGCGCTCGTGTACCTGGGCGTCGGCGGGCTGTGGGTCCTGGCCGATCGTCTCGGGCTCCGCCCGCTGCGACTTGACCCCGCCATCGTATTGCTGACCGCCGTCCATTTTCATTACGCCGGGTTTGTGCTGCCGACGGTCGGCGGACAGGTCGTGCGGGAGCGCACGGGCGCCCTGTCGGCCGGGGCTGCGCTCGGCGTGGTCGCGGGCGTGCCGCTGGTGGCGGCGGGCATCACGGTGACGCAGCTCACGGGTGGACCATATCTGGAATTCTTGGGCTCCTGGGTGCTCGCGCTCAGCGCGGCCGGGATCGCGGGACAGCTATTCGCGCTCGCCCGGCAGCCGCGCTGGCCGTGGCTGGTGCGCGGGCTGTGGATGATCGCGGCCGCCGCGCTGGGCGCGGCCATGGTGCTCGCGGCCCTCTACGCCTCCCGTTGGCACTTCCGCCCGTGGGCGTGGCTCGATCTCCCCTGGATGCGGGTGTTGCATGGCACGGCCAACATGTTCGGCTTCGGGCTCGCCGGCGTGGTCGGCTGGTGGCTGGCGCGGGATTTCCTGCGCGCCCGGCGGCGCGAAGCGAACGAATCCTAGGCGGGGTGTCCCCCGCCGCGGGTCTTCGCCCGGGCAACCCGCACGGAGCGCGGGCTCCACCAAGGTCCGCCTCACCGAACGGTGGGCGGAAGGCGGGCCGTCGGCCGCCCGGACCGCTCAGGCGCCCGCGAGGGCGTTCGCCGTGTTGAGATGGTCGCTGCCGGTGTACCGCTGCGACTGCTCGTCGGCATGATAGCTGGAGCGGACCAGCGGGCCGCTTTCCACCACGCCAAATCCCAACGCGAGGCCGAAGGTCTTCCAGTGCTGGAACTCCTCCGGGGGCGCCCAGCGCTCGACCGGCAGGTGCCGCGCGGTCGGCTGGAGGTACTGGCCGATCGTGAGAATATCCACCTGGTCGCCGACGAGGTCGCGCATCGTCTGCTCGATCTCCTCCGGGCGTTCGCCGAGGCCCAGCATGAAACCCGTCTTGATGGTGAAACCCCGCGACTTCGCGTGCCGCAGGACGCTGCGGCTGCGGTCATAACGGGCCTGCACCCGGACGGGCCGCTGCAGCCGTTCGACGGTCTCGACGTTGTGATTGAAGATGTCGGGCCGGGCCGCCAGCACCGTGTCGACGTCGGCGAACCGCCCCTTGAAATCGGGCACGAGCACTTCGACGGCGGTCCGGGGGTTGCGGTGCCGCACGGCCCGGATCGTCGCCGCCCACACGCCGGCGCCGCCGTCCGCGAGTTCGTCGCGCGCGACACTGGTGATCACGACGTGGCGCAGGTTCATCCGCGCCACCGCGTCGGCCACGCGGGCGGGCTCGCCAAGATCCAGCTCGGTCGGCCGGCCCGTCTGGACGGCGCAGAACCCGCACGAGCGGGTGCAGATGTTGCCGAGGATCATCACCGTCGCCGTCCCGCGTGACCAGCACTCGCCCAGGTTGGGACACTGCGCACTCTGACAGACGGTGTGCAGCCGGTGCTCGTCGACCAGCGACCGCACGCCGGCGTAGCCGGGGCCGGCCGGGAGCCGCGCGCGAAGCCAGGAGGGTTTGCGCTGAATCTGCATGCACGTAGATCGTGGAAGAATTAAACCACTTATCCACACTTATTGTCACTCAGGGGTGCGGATGGAGCGCGGAGACTGCCGGTCTGTCAGTGAGAATCAGTGCGCATCAGTGGTTTCCAAAAACGTTCGCCATCCGGACCAGAACTCCGCGGCGACGACGGCTTTCACCTCGGCCGGATCGCAATCGTGCCCGAGTTCCTGGCGCAGGGAGGTGACGGTGCCGTCGGTGATGCCGCAGGGCACGATGCCCGCGAAGGGCGCCAGGTCGTTGTTCACGTTGAGCGCGAAGCCGTGATAGGTCACCCAGCGTTTCACGGCGACGCCGATGGCGGCGAGTTTCCGCGGGCCCAGCCAGATGCCGGTCTGGCCCGGCCGCCGTCCGGCGGCGAGGCCCAGGCTCCCGACCGCGTTGATCAGCACCTGCTCGAGCAGCCGCAGGTAGGCGTGAAGATCCTTGTGCGCCGTGAGATCCACGATCGGGTAGCCGACCAGTTGTCCGGGTCCGTGATAGGTGATGTCGCCGCCGCGGTTGGTTTCGACGACCTCGATACCGCGCCGGGTCAGCTCGGCTTCGTCCCACAACAGGTGACGCAGGGCCCCCTGCCGCACGCCCAGCGTGTACACCGGCTCGTGCTCCGTGAACACCAGGGTGTCGCCGATTGCTCCGGCCAGCCGCCGGGCGACGGCCTCCTCCTGCCGGCGCCAGGCCGGCGTGTAACGCGTCCGGCCCCAGTCGACGGTGACGGGAGGCGCAGGAGGGGCGGGCGAGGGCGAGACCATGGCGCGACGAATATTGCCGGGCGAGGCGCTCCGCGCAACTCTTGCGGGGTCCCCGGGCGGCCGGCAAAATGCCGCCGTGTTCGTCCGCATTCTGGTGGTGGCGCAGTTCGCAACCTGGGTGGTGCTGGTCTATCCGGGACCCGCGTTGTGGCTGCCCGGCGCGGGAGTGGCGCTGATCACGCTCGGCGGGGTCGGAGTCGCCTGGGCGATGGCGGTCAATCCGCCACGCAACTTCAACATCGTGCCAGCGGTGAAGCGCGGCGCGCGCCTCGTCACGGCCGGCCCGTATCGGTACGTGCGGCACCCGATCTACGCGGCGGCCCTGGTGTTTTTTGCGGGGTTCGTGGCGCTGTGGCCGGGGTGGACGAAGGCGGCGGCCTGGCTGGTCCTCGCCGCGGTGTGCGTCGCCAAGGCGCGGCTGGAGGAGGCGGCGTTGCGCGTGCGGTTCCCCGAGTACGACGCCTACCGGCGGGGTCGGCGGTTTCTGATCCCCGGCATCTGGTGACCTTCGCGCAGGGAACGGCCGGATGGCAGCGCCGGGTCGGTCCCGAGGGTCAGCGCACCAGCCCCAGGCTGCCGAGGCCGGCGATGATCGTCAGCGCCAGCACCAGCGCCACCTGGCGGCGCAGGGCCGGCGAACCCAGCACGACCGCGAATCCGCCTTTCAGCACCGAATTGGCCACCGCGGCGACGATGACACACTGGGCGGCGAGGACGGGTGCCACCGAGGCGTCGTTGCGGCTGTTCGCCATCAGCAGCGCGATGGCGTCCATGTCGGTCAGCCCGGACACGAAGCTGAGCGGCAGCAGGCTGCTGTGCAGACCGAGCCCGGTGGCCGCCTTGACGAGAAAGGCGACGGCCGCGTAGATCAGACCGAATTTGATCGCGACGCCGAGGCTCAGGGGATTGTGCAGCCGCGGCGTCGCCACGTCGCCGACCTCCGGCCGCCGGAAGAACCACGACCAGAGGGCGAAGCCCACGCCGGGAACGGCCATGATCAGGAACGGCCCGACGAGAGCGAGGGCCAGCTCGCGATTGAGGAGACCGACGACCACGAGGATGCGGCCGAGCATCACCGTGCAGGCGACGACCACCGCGAGCGCATAGCTGGCGGACAGGCCCGGTTCGTCGCGGCTGCGCCGGCTGAAGGCCAGCGCGGTGGCCGTGCTCGAGGCGATGCCGCCGACCAGGCCGGTGATGGAGATGCCCGCCTTCGCGCCGAGGAAGCGCATCAGGATGTAGCCGACAAAACCCACGCCCGAGATCAACACCACCATCAGCCAGGTGGCGTTGGGGTTGAACGCCGCGATGGGTCCGTAGGTCCGGTCGGCCACCAGCGGCAGCACCACGCCGGTGATGGCGACGAACTGCAGCGTGGCGCGGATGTCCGCGACCGTGAAGGTGCGGGTCCAGGCGTGGATCGGCTGCTTGAGGCCGACCATCACGGCCGTGACCGCGGCAACGAGGATCGCCGCCTGGGTCTGGTTCCACCACACCAGCGCGCCCACCAGGCAGGTGAGCAGGGAGGCGGCGAACGTGGTGCTGCCCGGCGGGTGGGCGCCCCCGGCGCCGCGCAGGTGCATGGCGGTCAGATGCACCGCGACCGCCGCCAGCAGGACCGGCAGGATCGCCGCCGCGTAGGTCGCGGTGAGGAACGAGCCGACACATCCGAGAATCGCCCAGAACGTGTAGGTGCGCACGCCGCCGAAATCCGCCTCGCCGCCGGGCGTCTCCTTCTGGTCGCTCCACTGGCGGATCAACCCCACGAGCGCGCCCAGGCAGGCGCTGACCACAATCGGGGTGACGAGATTGGGCACGAGGCCCAATATGGCGAAAGGCGGAAAGAGATCCAAGAGCGAAGAGGGGACCATCCGGCCGGGTCGCGGGGCGGGCTGACCCCGTCCGGCTGGCGCTGCCGAAAGTTTCCCGTTGCCCATGGCGCAGGCGCGTGCGAAACCGTCGCCGGCCTCATGAGCGAAATTCCGCAGGAGATCACCCACGACCAGTATGCCGTGCGGCTGAAAAAGCTGCAGGACCTGCGCGCGGCGGGCGTCGACCCGTTCCGGGCGGCGTTCGCGCCCAGCCATTTCTCGGCGGAAGCCCTGAGAGCCTACGTCGAGGGGCAGGACAACGCCGTGACCGTCAAGGTCGCGGGCCGGCTGGTGGTGATCCGCGACATGGGCAAGAGCCAGTTTGCCAAGATCCTTGACCAACAGGGCCAGATCCAGCTCTACCTGAAAAAGGACGTGCTGGGGGACGAGGCCTACGCGGCCTTCCGCCGGCTCGACCTCGGCGACATCATCGGCGTGGAGGGTACGCTCTTCAAAACCAAGACCGGCGAGATCACGGTGCGCGCCGGCCAGGTCGTCCTGCTGGCGAAGGCGTTGCGACCGTTGCCGGAAAAATGGCACGGCTTGACCGATCCCGAGC
>JBJKRD010000148.1:0-3026 GCA_046704925.1 Opitutaceae bacterium
CTGCGGGGCCGCCCCGCACCACCGGGACCTCCAGCGGCCGCCGCCCCGCGTTGTCCGGGACCCTCGCATCGTCGAGGTTGATGGCGATCCGCTCGGGAGTGATCTCCGCCCGGCCCCCCGCCTGACCCACGCAGATTACCAACGACGGTCGCCATGTCCGCAATTGCCGCCGCAGCACGGCCAGGGAACGGCCGAAAACGGTGGGCAGTCGGCGCGCCACGACCCGGTGGCCGCAGAGTTTCTTTCCGTGGAGCCGTCGCACCGTCTCCCACGAGGAGTTGGTATCGCCGCCCTCGAAGGGCTCAAAGCCCGTGAGCAGCACCGTCTTCATTCCCCTCCCGACCGATCTTTCCCGGCGCCCCCGGGGCGTGTCACGCTCTGCTGCCTGACCATGCAATACTCAACCACAACCGCCCTCGATTCGCGACCAAAATGCCGCGGCAACGGGCGGTCCGACACTCACCCGCAGGCTCGGACTTCGATGCCCGCCCGCTGCAGCTCTTCTCTCAGTTTCCGGGCAAACCCCACGGGGTCGGGACCGTCTCCATGCACGCAGACCGTATCGGCCCTGATCGCAATGTCGGTCTCAGTCACCGTCCACACGCGCCCCTCGCGCACCATGCGCACCGCCCGGGCGGCCGCCGTCTGGGCGTGGCGCACCAGTGCGTCGGGTTGGGTTCGCGGGGTCAGGGAGCCGTCGGCGCGGTAGGTCCGATCCGCGAAAACTTCGCTGGCCACCCGCAGGCCGCAGGTCCGTCCCTCCGTGAGCAGCCGGCTGCCCGCAAGGCCGAACAGCACCAATTGCGAATCGACCTCCCGCACCGCGGCCGCCACCGCGGCCGCCATCACGGCCTCACGGGCCGCCAGATTATACAGGGCGCCGTGCGGCTTCACGTGCGTCAGGCGCACCCCCGCCGCCGCCGCAATCCGCCGCAAGGCCCAGGTCTGCGCCAGCACCAATTCGTAAACCTCCGCCGGCGTGACCGGCAGTTCCCGCCGGCCGAAACCTTCGCGGTCATTCAAGCCGGGATGCGCACCAATCGCCACGCCGTGCGCCATTGCCAGTTCGACCGCCGCCCGCATGGAATCCTCGTCGCCGGCATGGCCGCCGCAGGCGATGTTGGCCGAGGTGATCAGCGGCATGAGTTCGCGGTCGTGCCCTGCGCCTTCTCCGAGGTCACTATTCACGTCGACGCGGTGCACGCCGCTTTTTCCCACCACTGATTTCCTGGATCAACACCGATCTTCCGGTCACCAGCAGTCTCATCGGCCACCCACGGTCTCGCTCCCGCAGCATTCCGCAGAGTGCACGCTCGAACTCAGCCTTCCGCGATCCATGGGCGGCGAATTGGCGACCTTCCAAAAACCCGGACCCCGTAAATCCCTCCGACGCGGCGATTTATTATGGAAGATATTAATCATAAACCGATTGCCTGCACCACGCGGAACGGAGCGTCGGTAACACTTACGGTTTCGCCTCCAACCGTCGCTTCAGATCAAGGGGCCGCTTTTTTGCAATCAGCTTTATCGTAATGACTTGCAGATCAGCAAATCTCCTTGGGTCCGCTTGGCACAGGTCGTGCGTCCAGATCCCCTGCAACAGTATTCAGTTTGTTGGAACAGGGGAGCGAACTGCACACCCCGCCCTCCTTCTCATCATGAAAAAGGCGATCATCGCGATGGTCTGCTGCGCGGGCCTGTGTTTGCCCGCCAAAGCTACAAACGTTGCCACAGGTTCATCCGTGACATTGAACGGCACGTTTTTCGTCGATAGCGGCGGTTGGTCACTGGGGACAAACGCAGCTCCCTCCGACTTGGTAACCGGCACCTACCAACCCAACGGCCAGCAATGGAACTTCGATTCCGTTTGGTGGAACGGCGCCGAGTATCCCGGGAACAATATCGTGGTCACGCTGCCGGGAATGGCTGTGATCAGTGGCTTCAAGGTCCAAGCCGACGACAACGACACCTACCGGATCGAATACTGGGGAGCCGATTCTGCATGGCACATTGGCTGGGACATTCCGGCTCCGGGCGGCTGGGGCTTGACGACCAGCAGCACGACGCTCGGCTTGCCCATTACCACCGATGCCCTGCGGTTCACTGCCACCGGCGGTGACGGCCTTTATTCGGTGTCGCAGATCGAAGCCGACGGCAGATTTGCCGGGTCCGTACCGGACAACTCCGCCACCCTCGCGCTTCTCGGCGGCGCCCTCGGCCTGATCGCGCTGGCGCGCAGGCGCTTCAAGATCAGCGGCTGACTGTTTCCCTCAAAAAAGGCCTGCATCCCGGAGGCGGGACCCGCAGGGTTCCGCTGCCTTGTTTGTCCTGATCCGATTTCGAGCGACGGTTCTTCCGGCCGCTTGGGCCACGGGGACAAGCCCGACCGAATCCGCGGGAGCGTTCCAAGTTCGAACGTTCAAAGTCCGTGGGCGGCGATGCCGTGGCGCACCGTCGCGATCAACCGCTCCGCCTCCAAGCTGAGCTCCTGCGCCGCCGTCACCGAGATCTCGCGGAACCCCACCGTGTCGCCGTCGCGGAGTTGCGCGAGCAGAGGCAGGTCGATCGTGGCGGTGTAGGCGATGGCCGGGTAACCGCCAACCGTCTGGCGGTCGGCGAGCAGCACGATCGGCCGGCCGTCGGGCGGTATTTGGATCGCGCCCGTGGCCACGCCTTCCGAAACCATTTCCGCGCGATTCGCCGCCGTCAGCGGTGGCCCCGCCAGGCGAAGGCCCATCCGGTCGGAACGCGCGGTCACATTAAACCGCTCCCTGAGCAGGGTCTGCCAGGACTCCGGGCTGAACCAATCCGCCTGCGGACCGCGCATCACCCGGACGGTTGGCGCCGAAGAGTAGGACGGCCGAACGTCGGCGCTGATCTCCCAGTGCGCCGGCGTGAAGGGGCCGGATCCCCCCAGCGTGCCGGCCAGGCGTTTCGCCCATGAAGAAGCCGGCCCGCTCTTCACCACGTCGCCGGCCCGCAGTATGCGTCCCTCACTCCCGCCAAACCCCGGCGCCGGGTGCGTG
>JBJKRD010000149.1:0-2927 GCA_046704925.1 Opitutaceae bacterium
ATCCGACGCAAGCACATCCATTTTGCGGCGCCGACGGCTGACCGGCTGCCGGGGGAGGTTTCAGCCTTCCTGCAGTGGTTCGAATCCGGGGACCGGACCGATCCCGTGCTGCGAGCCGGTATCGCCCACTTCTGGTTTGTCACCATCCATCCGTTCGAGGACGGCAACGGGCGGGTGTCGCGCGCGATCGCCGACATGGCCCTGGCCCGCGCGGAAGGATCGGCGCTGCGGTTCTACAGCCTGTCCACCCAGATCGAACAGGAAAAGCAGGACTATTATCGGGCGCTGGAGACAGCCCAAAAGGGTTCGCTCGATATCACCGGATGGCTCGAGTGGTTCGTCAGCTGTTTCTCCCGAGCCGTCGGCGGAGCGTCGCACATCGTGGATCGGATTGGGCGAAAGACCGCCCGTTGGGAGCGGTTCAACCAGATGGTCGAGCCGAACGAGCGGCAGCGAAAGGTGCTCAACGCGCTTCTGGACTCGGCCGAGGAAGAGGTCTCGACGTCGAAATTCGCCAAGCTGGCCGGCACCTCGCTCGACACCGCCCTGCGTGACATCAGGCAACTGGTCGAGGCCGGCGTTTTGCGGCCGGGGCCGGGTGGCGGCCGCAGCACGAAGTACCTTCTGGCGCCGGCCGCACCCGATGCACTAAAAGGCCGGTGACGTTCCGGCGCTGCAGCGGGACGAGCGACCCGCCCGACAGCGGCCAACGCGACATTCGCGGCCGACCATGGGCGCGCTGTGGCGCCGGCAGGAGTCATTCTTCATGCGGGTCACAGATAGACCCTACCCCTTGGCAAACAGAGCCTACCCCTAAGCGCGAAAAAGCCGCCTGAAGTGGAGCGAATGGAGCGAATCCGGCACTGTTTGAACGATCCTGCGGACGATGGTGTACGCGGCTCAGTTCCGGGCACCGGCATTTCCTGGCGGCGGCTTTTGACCTTGACCTCAAAAAGCGGGGGGCGGGTTGTGTTGCCTCTGCGGAATGGACAACGTTGAGAACATTGCCCGCCCCCACCTCGGCGAAGAATCCGCCCTGAACCGATCATCGATGTGTCTGGCCAGATTTCTGGGTCAACCGGAGACTCGCTCCCCCGGAGCGTTCTGCTGGATGATCGCCGCCACCATCGGATTGCTGTTCTGCCTCTTGCAGGCCGGCGTCATGGCGAGCCTGCTGGCGAACCAAGCCGCTTTCCGCTGGATCGCGCCGGCCGCGACACTTGGCGCGCTGGTCGCCGGCTATTTTCTGGCCGGCCGGGAGGGAATCCCCCGCAAAACCCGCCATCAGCTGCTGGCCTGGAGCGTGGCCATTATGGTCCTGGCCGCGGGCCTGGCGGCGTTCTTTTACGACCTGTCGTGGGATGGCGAATGGTATCACCAAACCGCGATCCTCAGCATCGCCCGAGGATGGGACCCTCTGACGCAACCGCTGCAGTCATTCGCGGCGCCCTTGGAAACCTGGGTGCGGCACTATCCGAAGGGGCCCTGGTATGCCGCCGCCGCGATCTTCCGTGCCACCGGGCGCGTGGAACTGGGCAAGGCCATCGACGGGCTGGCGTTCGCCGGCCTCTTTTGCGCCGTGCTCGGGGCCGCCCTGGATCTGGGTCTGCGCCGCAGCCGGGCTTGGGCTGTGGCGATCCTCGTCGCGCTCAATCCGGTGGTGCTGTGCGAACTCACGAGCTTCTTGGTGGATGGGATCATGTTCGCTTTTCTCGCCGTCGCCGCCGCAGCCGTCTGGACGTGCCTCGCCACCCGGGTGCGCCCGGCGGTTTTGATCGCCGGAATGGCGGCGTCCATCTCCTGCATCAACGCCAAATTTACCGGGCTCGTCTTCCTTGGTTTTGTGGCCGCGGCCGCCACACTCTGGTGCTTCTTCCACCGCCGGGGGCAACTGCGCGGCCTCCTCATCACCTCGGCGCTCGTGTTCTTGGTGGGCGCCGGGGTCTGGGGCTACGATCCCTATGTTACCAACACGATCTTTCGGGGGGAGCCGTTTTATCCGGTGTTCGGCGCCGCGCGCTATCACGATCGGGATCCTCGACTGGCCAACGAGCATGGCGAGACGCCCAAGAACATGGTCGGGAAGAGTCGCTTGGTAAGGTTCGGCTATGCCATCTTTGGCCGCCCGGGCAATCAACCGTACCGGAAGGGACGCGACGCCGCGCTGATGTGGCCGTTTGGAGCGCGCCGGGAGGATCTATATGCCTACACCTTCCAGGATCCTCGGGTTGCCGCGTTGGGACCGTATTTCAGCGGATGTCTTTTGTTCTCGCTGGCCGTGGGCATTTGGCTGGTGGCGGCTGACCGGCGGCGATGGGCGCTGGGATTGATTTGCGGCACGATCATCGGCTCGCTGCTCATCAGTCCCGCCCTCTGGTGGCCGCGTTACGGCCCACAGCTCTGGCTGCTTCCCATCGTGCCGCTGATCTTCGCCTTTGGCGGCGAGCGGAGGCGTGGCCCGGAGCTGGCGGCTTGGGTCCTGGCCGGCTTGCTGATCGCCAACGCCGCCATCGTGGGCTGGGTGCGCTTCCAGTGGGAGACGGAAGCCAGCCTGCGCTTGCGTGGGCAGCTCGCGGAGATGAAGGACTCCGGCCAGACCTACGAGGTCAGCACCGGCTATTTCACCGCCACGGCCCACGAGAGGCTCTCGGAGGCCGGGGTGAGATTTGACGATGTCGGGAACCAACGCCATCCGGATTGGAAGGAGCTGACCAGCGTCGTGGAAGGCTATCCGCTGGCCAACCGCTATCACCCGGCAATCTCTGGGCACCCGTGATCTTAGGGAAGGTTGGTCTGGGGACGTCGAATCAGCCCGCGAAAGAGGGTCAGATGATGACGGACCTTGTCCCACCATTGGCGAGAGCTGCGCGGGGAGATCATATGTCGACCACCCTGTAACGCTTGATACGCAAATCCGGGGCATTTTG
>JBJKRD010000150.1:0-13009 GCA_046704925.1 Opitutaceae bacterium
CGTCGGTCACCGGCCGTGGCAATGCTTGTACTTCTTGCCGCTCCCGCAGGGACACGGATCGTTGCGCCCGACCTTGGGGGTCTCGCGGCGGACCGTGACGCGGGGGAGCTGGACCTCCGAATCGGCGGTGGGGCCCTCGTCGGACTCCGGAATCGGCATGTCCAGGCCGCCCAGGCGGCGCGGCAGGGCGTTGGCCGGGGCCGCCGGCGCCGGCGTCGCCCGCGGGCGCGGGGCGGTGCCATTGGGGGCCGCGGCGTCGGGTCCCTGCAGCCGCGCGCTGCGCGAAAGAATGGCCAGCATGTTCTCGAACGCCTGCAGATTCGTCGTGGAACGGAACAACCCGGTGCAGATCTGCAGGCGCACGTTGTTCATCAGCTCCTCGAAATAGTGGTAGGCCTCGCCCTTGTATTCCTGCAGCGGGTCCTTCTGGCCGTAACTGCGCAGGCTGATGGCGCGGCGCAGCTCCTCCATCTCGGTCAGGTGCTCCTGCCAGTGGTGGTCGATGGCGTTGATGACCACGTAACGTTCGAGCGCGCCCAGCGCCTCGGGCACCTCGGCCGCCTCCTTGGCGGCGTAGGCCTTCTTGATCCGCCCCACGATCAGCTCCAGCGCCTCCTTGCCGCCGAGGTTGGCCAGCTCGCCGACCTTCAGCGCGATGGGAAAATGGGAGTTGGTCCAGCCGACGAGGCTCTCGACGGCCGGCGGCATCGGCCCCAGCTTCGTCTCGAAGCCGGCCAACTCGAGGCGGGCGGCGATCTCCTCCTCGATCATGTCGAAGATCGTGTCCTTCGGCCGGGCGTCGTGGATGGCGGCGTTGCGGATGCCGTACACGACCTCGCGCTGCTTGTTGAGCACGTCGTCGTATTGCAGCAGGCGCTTGCGGATGGCGAAGTTCTGCTGCTCGACCTTCTTCTGCGCGCTCTCGATGGAGCGGTTGAGCCACGGATGCTGCAGCTCCTCGCCCTCCTTCATCGTGCCCTCCATCAGGCGCGACGCGAGGTTGCCCTGCAGAAAGATCCGCAGCACGTCGTCCTCAAGCGAGAGGAAGAACTTGCTGAGTCCGGGGTCGCCCTGGCGGGCGCAGCGTCCGCGGAGCTGCCGGTCGATCCGGCGCGACTCGTGGCGCTCGGTGCCGATGACGAAGAGTCCGCCCGTGACCTTGGAGGCCGGCTGCAGCTCCAGCGCGGCGGCAGCCTCGCCGTCCCCGTCGAAGGTCCGGGTCTCGCCGGTCTTCGGCTCCGTCAAGGTGTACCGGACCGCCCCTTTCTTCTCCGGGTGCGGCCCGCTCGCGACCTTGAACATCACGCCTTCCCCCAGTTTGATGTCGGTGCCGCGGCCGGCCATGTTGGTGGCGATGGTCACCGAGCCGCGCTGGCCGGCGCGCGAGATGATTTCGGCCTCCTGCTGGTGGAACTTGGCGTTGAGCACCGAATGGGTGATGTTCGCGCGGCGCAGCATGCGGCTGAGGATCTCGGACGCCTCGACCGAGACGGTGCCGACGAGCACCGGCTGGCCGCGCTCGTGCGCCTGCGAGATCTCCCTGACCACCGCGTTGTACTTGTCGCGCCGCGTCTTGAAGATGGAGTCGTTCCGGTCGAGGCGGATGCAGGGCCGGTTGGTGGGAATGACGACCACGGTCAGGTGGTAGATCTCGCTGAACTCGGTCGCCTCCGTCTCCGCCGTGCCGGTCATGCCCGACAGCTTCTCGTACATGCGGAAGTAGTTCTGAATCGTGATCGTGGCGTAGGTGCGCGTCTCCCGCTCGATGATCACGTTCTCCTTGGCCTCGACCGCCTGGTGGAGACCGTCGGACCACCGGCGCCCCGGCATGACCCGCCCGGTGTTTTCGTCGACGATGAGCACCTTGCCGTCCTGCACAACATACTCGATGTCCCGTTCGTACAGCGAATAGGCGCGCAGGAGCTGGCTGATCGCGTGGATCTCCTCGCTGACGATCTCGAAGCGCTGCTGGGCGTCCCGACGCTGCTGCTCCTTTTGCTCCGGGGTGAGCTCGTGGTTCTTCTCGAGCTCGCTGAATTCCGTGGCGAGATCCGGCATGATGAACGCGTCCGGATCGTCGGGGCGCAGCCGGTTGCGGCCGATCTCGCACAGATCGGCCTGGTGCTGCCGCTCGTCGATGACGTAGAAGAGCTCCTCCTTCAGCTGGTAAAGCTGCTCCTTGTTGAGGTCGGAATTCATCTCCGTCTCGAACTTGTCGAGTATCTTGCGCCATTCGGGCGTCTCCATCAGCCGGAGGAGCTGCTTGTTCTTGGGGTTGCCCATCTTGACCTGCAGCATGCGGCGCAGCGCCGTCTGGCGGTCGTCCCCGCCGGACCCGTTCTTTTCCAGGAGGTCCTTGGCGTCGGATATGAAGCGGTTGCAGAGGCGCGTCTGCTCGTTGACCAGGCTTTCCACCGTGGGCTTCAGGCGGGTGAAGGGCTGCTCCCGTTCGATCGGCGCCGGCCCGGAGATGATCAGCGGGGTGCGGGCCTCGTCGATCAGGATCGAGTCCACCTCGTCGACGATGCAGTAGAAGTGGTCCCGCTGCACCTGGTCCTCCCTGCGCGTGGCCATGCCGTTGTCGCGCAGGTAGTCGAAGCCGAATTCGGAGGCCGTGCCGTAGGTGATGTCCCGGTTGTACATCTCCCGCCGCAGGTCGTTGGGCATGAGCTGCTGGATGCAGCCCACGGAGATGCCGAGAAACTGGTAGAGGTAGCCCATCCACTCCGAGTCGCGGCGGGCGAGGTAATCGTTGGCGGTGACGAGCTGGGCGTTGCGCCCGGCCAGGGCGTTGAGATAAAGGGGCAGCGTGGCGACCAGGGTCTTGCCCTCGCCGGTGGCCATCTCGGCGATCTTGCCCTCGTGCAGCGCGACGCCGCCGATGAGCTGGACATCGTAGTGCACCATGTCCCAGGTGAGTTCGTGCTCGCAGACCGTGATTGTCCGGCCCAGCAGGCGGCGGGCGGTGTTCTTCACCGCCGCAAACGCCTCGGGCAGCAATTGGTCCAGCGTTTCGCCGGCCTTGAACCGGTCGCGGAATTCAGCCGTCTTCGCCCGCAACTCGTCGTCGGTGAGCGACTGGTAGGTGGTCTCCAGCTCATTGATCCGGGCCACGACGGGGCGGCACCGCTCCAGAAACTTGCGGTAGTGACGGCCGGAAAACTTCTTAAGCAGCCATGAAATCATGCAAAAGGGACCGGGTATAACCAGTGGCCGCCCCATGGCAAATGACAAATCCCCGGCCGCAATTCCGGCTGGGACAGGGACATAATTGCCCGGAAATCCGCCCGGCCGCGGGTCTCGCACGCATTTTGCTGCTACCTTGGTGGATCCATGTCCTCCGCTTCCCCGCCGCCTCCGCCCCAATCCGCCGGTCTCCCCCCGAACCGGATCGCCACGTACGACCCGCAGGGCTTCTTCGATGAGGCCTTGGGGGCCGGTGGCCAGCCGCGGCCCCATTACCTCCAATTCATGGACCGCCTGAACGGGCTCAGCCCCGAGGAATTCGAGGCCAAGCGGCGGGCCATCGCGCTCTCCTTCCTGCGCCAGGGCATCACGTTCAACGTCTACGGGGACTCCCGGGGGGCCGAACGCATCTTTCCGTTCGACCTGGTACCGCGGATCATTCCCGCCCACGAATGGGCCCGGTTGGAGGCGGGGCTGATCCAGCGCATCACCGCGCTGAATCTCTTCCTCCACGACATCTACCATGACCAGCACATCCTGAAGGACGGCACGATTCCGGCGGCCTATGTGCTCTCGGCCCGCCACTTCCGCCGCGAGTTCGTCAACTTCCCCGTGCCGCGAAACATCTACATCCACATCTGCGGCACCGACATCATCCGGGACGCGGACGGCAACTACCTGGTGCTCGAGGACAACGCGCGGTGTCCGTCCGGGGTGAGCTACGTGCTGGAGAACCGCCGCGCCATCAAGCGCACGTTTCCCGAGGTGCTCGAGGAGAGCGGGGTCCGGCCGGTCGAACACTATCCGGCCGAGCTGTTGCGGGTGCTGCGCCACATTGCCCCGCCCGGCGTGGCGGAGCCGACGGTGGTGTTGCTCACCCCGGGGGCCTATAACTCGGCCTATTTCGAGCATACCTACCTTGCCCGGCAGATGGGCATCGAGATCGTGGAGGGACGCGACCTGCTCGTGCGCGACCAGCACGTCTTCATGCGCACGACCAAGGGCCTGCAGCCCGTGCACGTCATCTACCGGCGGATCGACGACGACTTTCTCGACCCCATCGTCTTCCGCCGCGATTCGGTGCTGGGGGTGCCCGGCTTGGTCCACGTCTGCCGCGCCGGCAACCTGTCCCTGGCCAACTCGATCGGCACCGGCGTCGCCGACGACAAGGTCATGTACAGTTTCGTCCCGCGGATCATCTCCTACTACCTCGACCAGGAGCCGTTGCTGGCGAACGTGCCGACCTACGTGGCGCAGGAGGAGGCCGACCGGCGTTTCATCGTCGAGCATCTCGATCAGCTCGTGGTGAAAGCGGCCAACGAGGCGGGCGGCTACGGCATGCTGATGGGGCCGCAGGCCAGCGCGGCCGAGCGCGACGAATTCCGGCGCCGCATCGAGGCCGAGCCGCGCAACTACATCGCCCAGCCCGTGGTCGCGCTGTCCCGCCATCCGACCTTCGACGGCACGAGCCTGGCCGGCCGCCACGTCGATCTCCGGCCGTTCATCCTTTTCGGCGAAAAAACCGTGGTCATCCCGGGCGGCCTCACCCGCGTCGCCCTGCGTCCCGGCTCGCTGGTCGTCAACTCCTCCCAGGGCGGCGGCAGCAAGGACACCTGGGTTCTCTACGGCAACGACTGACCGCACGATGCTCAGCCGCGTCGCCAACAGTCTCTATTGGATGAGCCGCCACGTCGAGCGCGCGGAAAACACGGCGCGGTTGGTGGACGTCAACCTCCAGCTGTTGCTGGACATCCACAACCTCAACGACCGCCTGATGGCCGAGTACTGGCTGCCGGTCGTCCAGAGCGCCGGCGACGAGGAGTTGTTCTTCCGGCTGCACCCCCGGGCGACCGGACCCGCGGTTACGGAATTTCTCGTGTTCGACCAGGCGAATCCGAATTCCATCGTGTCCTCGATCGCGCAGGCCCGCGAAAACGCGCGGACGGTGCGCGACCAGCTCACGATCGAGGTGTGGGAGGAACTGAACCGCATCTACCTGCTGCTGCACTCGCCGGGCGCCCACGACCTGTGGCGCCAGAGCCCGCAGGACTTCTTTCACGAGATCAAGTCCAGCTCGCTGCATCTGCAGGGGCTGACCGAGGCCACGGTCGTGCGCAACGAGGGCTGGCACTTCGTCCAGGGCGCCCGGTACCTGGAACGGGCCGACATGACCTCGCGGCTCCTCGACGTCCGCCATGCCTCGCTGCCCCCCCGGGGCGTGCCCCCGGCGCCCGCGCTGCCCCAGGGCGACGCCTTCGGCTGGTCGGCCGTGCTGCGTTCGTGCAGCGCCTGGGACGCCTACCGCGCCCGGCACGGCGCGGAGGTGCAGCCAACGCTCGTCGCCGAATTTCTGCTCCTCTCCGACGACTTCCCCCGCTCGGTGCGCTTCTGCATCGACCAGCTCGATCGGGCCCTCCGGGGCATCTCCGGGGTGGCGGCGGGCCGCTTCTCCAACCAGGCGGAGAAACTCTGCGGCCGTCTCCTCGCGGAACTCCAGTTCAGCACCGTGGCGGACGTCGTCGACGACGGGTTGCACGCGTACATCGACCGGCTGCAGGCCAACCTCAACGACATCGGCGACGCCCTGTTCCAGACCTACATTCTCCAGACCTATCATCTGCAAACCGACGACGAGATTCGCCAGCAGGAGGAGCAGCAGCAGCAGGCTTCGGCCCGGCCGGCCGGCCGCCGGCCGCCGCCAGCGACGCGCCGATGAAGCTGCATGTCTTCCACCGTACGCACCACGCCTATGCGTCGCCGGTGCACGACAGCAGCAACGAGGCCCGCCTGCAACCGGCCGCCACGGAGCTGCAATCCCCGTTGAGCTTCCGGCTGACGGTCACCCCCCTCCCCCGGCTGTCGCAATACGTCGACTTCTACGGCAACAGCGTGCACGTCATCGATGTGACCGCCCCGCACCGGGCCCTCACGGTGGAGGCCGAATCGGTGGTTGTCACCGGGGAGTTGCCGCCCCTCGCGGACGAGGCGGCCCCCGCCCCGTTGGTCGCCCTGGCCGGCTGCGCGAACCTGCCGGAATGCTACGACCTGCTGCGACCGAGCACGTACGTGGAGATAGGGCCGGAGGCGACCAGCCTGGCCCGGGAACTGGCGGCCGGCCGCACCGACACCTGGCAGGTCGTCCGCGCGGTCTTGCGGCACATCCACGCCGAATTCACCTATCTGCCCAAGGTGACGCACGTACACACGCCGATGCGCGAGGCCCTGCGGCTGCGCCGCGGGGTTTGCCAGGATTTCGCCCATGTGATGATCGGGCTCTGCCGTTCGCTGGGCATTCCGGCGCGCTACGTCAGCGGCTATCTCTACAACGGACCCCTTGACCTATTGAAAGGAGCCCAGGCCTCGCATGCCTGGGTGGAAGTGTACCTCCCGGGCGTCGGCTGGCGCGGCCTCGATCCCACCAACGGCCAGCAAACCGGCGCCCGCCACGTGCGGGTGGCCTCCGGGCGCGATTACGCGGATGTATCCCCGCTGCGCGGGACATACCGCGGCACCGCGGACCACGAACTCACCGTCGAAGTGCGCGTGACGTGCCTGGATGTGGACGACGCCGGGGCGTACGCACCCCCCCGGATCACGACTGCGCCTTGAAATAGGCGATCGTTCGCTGCAACCCCTCCGCCAGGGGAATCGTGGGCTGCCAGTCCAGATACCGCCGCGCCAGGGTGATGTCGGGGCACCGCTGCTTGGGGTCGTCCGCCGGCAACGGTTGGTGGACGATCTTCGCTCTGCCGCCGACCAATTCCAACGTGAGCTCGGCCAGGCGCCGCATCGAGAATTCCCCCGGGTTGCCGAGATTAAGCGGGCCGACCGTCTGATCCTGATTCATCAGGCGCACGAGTCCCTCGATCAGATCGTCGACATAACAGAAGGAGCGCGTCTGGCTCCCGTCGCCATAAACGGTGAGCGGCTCGCCGCGCAGGGCCTGCACGATGAAGTTCGACACGACGCGCCCGTCGTCGGGCAGCATCCGCGGGCCATAGGTGTTGAAGATCCGCGCGATCCGGATGTCGACCCGGTTCTGCCAGTGGTAGTCGAAAAAAAGCGTCTCCGCACACCGCTTGCCCTCGTCGTAGCAGGAGCGCCGCCCGATGGGATTGACGTGCCCCCAGTAATCCTCGACCTGCGGATGGATCTGCGGGTCGCCGTAAACCTCCGAAGTCGACGCCTGCAGCACCCGGGCGGCGACGCGCTTCGCCAGCCCCAGGCAGTTGATGGCGCCCATCACCGAGGTCTTGACCGTCTTGATGGGGTTGTACTGGTAATGCGGCGGCGAGGCGGGACAGGCCAGGTTGTAGATCTGGTCGATCTCGATCTTGAACGGGTCGACGACATCGTGCCGCATGAATTCAAAGCGGGGATTGGAGAGCAGGTGGGCGATGTTCTGCTTTCGGCCGGTGAACAGATTGTCGAGGCAGACGACCTCGTGGCCGTCGCGCAGGAGCCGGTCGCAGAGATGACTGCCGAGGAAGCCGGCACCGCCGGTGACAAGGATGCGCATAACCAGACGGCAGTTAGCCAACATCTCCCCCGACAATCGAGCCAAAGTTCGCCCGCATATTCACCGCGGCCGCGCGTCGATCTTCCCCCGTAAATTAGTTTGAAATACGTGCTGGGCAACGGGTTGGAGGAGGGGCTTTCCCCTACTCCGGGGAACCGCGAAAACGAGGTTGGGTCCATCCCCGCGCTCGATACCACCAAGCCAAAAAATCCACCCATGAAACATCCCAACATCATCACCGTCGCCATCGCGCTGGGCAGCATGAGCCTCATTTCCACCGCTCTCCCCGCCGATGGGCAGGATCCGGGGCTGATCGGCCAGCGTTACGCCGGCGGCGACCTGTCGCTGGAGCACTACCATAGCTCAAGGTTTGACGATGCGCAGGGCGGTTCCCTGACGTTGAATCTTCCGGTGGCTCCGGGATTCGACGCCAACTTTGGCTATGCGCCGTCCCACCTCATGGGCTCGAACTACAGCCGCACCGAGGGTCTGCTGCGCGGTTCGCTGATCGCCTACAGTTCCGACGAATACGGAAAGCCGTTTTTCGCCGTCACCCTGGCCCAAGCCTGGGACACGACCAAGGTCATGGGCACCAGCAGCGACAACAACTCGACCCTTTGGGGTCTCGGTGCCGGCGTCGAAGTACCGTACGGGAATGACACGGCCATGACCTGCAGCCTGAGCTACAGCGATGCCTTTCGGAGCAGTACGCGAAATCCCGCCTGGCGGTACTCGCTGCAGGTGAACCACTGGTTCACCCCCAAAGTCAGCGGCGTCGTCTCGCTCAGCTACGATCAGGTCAGCCACGCGCCTGACGGCCTCCTTTTCACGCTCGGCGCGCGCGTCACCTTCTGATGTGTTCGCCCGGAGCCGGCCCGACCGCCGGAGACCGCGCCCGCGCCGGCTTCGTCCGCGCGGGCCTTTATTTCTCCGGGGTCCGCGCCGCCGTCAGGGGGATTCGGGGCGCGGTTGGCGCGCGGCCGTGTAGCGCTCGATCCACTGGCGGTGCCAGCCGGCATAGTCGCCGGCCTCGATGTGGCGCCGCGCCTGCGCCATCAAGTCGAGATAGAAATGCAGATTGTGGATGCTGAGCAGGGTGCCGGCCAGCATCTCGTTCGCCAGCGAGAGGTGGCGCAGATAGGCCCGGCTGAAGTGCCGGCAGGTGTAGTTGTCCAAGCCCTCCACGATCGGGCCCGGGTCGCTCCGGTACCGTTCGTTGCGCAGGTTGATCGGACCTTCGGGAGTGAACGCGAGGCCGTTGCGGGCGACGCGGGTGGGCAGGACGCAATCGAACATGTCGACGCCCAGCGCGATCATCTTCAGCACCTGCGGGGGAGAGCCCAGGCCCATGGTATAGCGTGGCTTCCCGGCCGGCAAATGCGGGGTCGTGGCGCCGACCTGCCGGAGCATCTCGGGCTCGGGTTCGCCCACGCTCACGCCGCCGACGGCGTATCCCGGGAAGTCGAGCGCCGCCAGCGCGAGCGCCGCCTCGCGCCGCAGATCCTCGAACGTCGACCCCTGTACGATGGCGAACACCAGCCGGCCGTCCTGGCCGAAGCCGTGGTCCGACGCGACCGCCAGGCACTCGCGCGCCCAGCGCTCGCTGCGCTCCACGGCGCGAACGCAGTCGGCGCGCTCGCAGGGCCACGGCGGACACTCGTCCAGGACCATGGCGATGTCGGAGCCGAGCTGGTGCTGGATGGTCATCACCTCGCGCGGCCCGAGGAAGAGCGCGGCGCCATCGAGGTGCGATTGGAACTCGATGCCTTCGTCGCGCACCCGGCGCAGTTTTGCCAGGCTGAACACCTGGAATCCGCCGCTGTCGGTGAGAATGGGGCCGTCCCACCCCATGAATTTGTGCAGGCCGCCGAGGTCGCGGATCAGGTCCGATCCCGGCCGGAGATTGAGATGGTAGGTGTTGCCCAGGACAATCTGGGCCCCGATCTCGTGCAGTTGCGCGGGCGTCACCGCCTTCACCGAGCCCTGCGTGCCGTCCGGCATGAACACCGGCGTCTCGATCTCCCCATGAGGAGTCGTCAGGCGGCCGTGTCGGGCGGACGTGGCCGGGTCGGTCTTCAAGACCGTGAAGGGATCGGGCATTCGTCCAACGTTCAACTTTCGCCGCCCAACGTTCAACGCCCAAGTCGCCGGATTCCGCGGCGCCCGGAACGGGTCCCGGCTCAGGCAGCGGGTTCCGGCGCGGGCGGTGCCCACGGGGTCACTCCGGGACCGTCCGGAGTGGCGGCCAGCCGCGCCCGCACCCCGGCCCACGCGGCGCCTTGGAATCGCGCCGCGCGTCCGATCAATTCGCCCAGGGGCACGGTCACGAACGGGCGTTCCCACAAACGCGGATGCGGGAGGATCAGTTGCGGCCCCGGGCGCGCCTCGTCCTCAAACAGGAGCAGATCCAGGTCGAGGGTTCGCGGGCCCCAGCGCACCTCCGACCCCCGCCGCCGGCCGGCGGCTCGTTCGAGGCGGGGCAGCACCGCCAGCAGGTTTTCCGGCGTCAGCGTCGTCTCGACCCCGGCCACCAGATTGAGAAACCGGGGCTGATCCAGCACGCCGACGGGGGCGGTTTCGTAAACCGCCGAGGCCACCACGGACTCCACGCCCGGTTCGCGTGCGAGCGCGTCCAGCGCGGAGCGGATTGTTCCCCATCGGTCGCCGAGATTGGCGCCGACGCCGACGAAGGCCTGGCGGATCGGGCCGGCCATCGGTCAACCGGCGGCGCGGGTCCGCCGCAGCCGCACCGCCAGGCCGGCGCCCTCCAGTTTCCCGGGAGGACGGAGCTTCACCACCTCCACCTCCACCGCCCGCACCCGGGAAAACCCGCCCAGTACCCGGGCCGCCAGATCTTCCGCCAGCGCTTCCACCAGCTTGCGTGGCGGGCCTTCCATGACCGATCGCACCGTCTCGAAGACCGCCCGATAATCCACCGTCTGCGCCAGATCGTCCGCCCGGCCCGCCGCGGCCAGCGGCAGGTCCAGCTTCACCGTGACCTCAAACTCCTGGCCGCGAGCCGTCTCCTCGGGCAGGACACCGTGGCGGCCATGGAAGCGGAGGCGGAAGAGAGTCAACGTGTCGTCGCTCATGACTTCCAGGCAAGCCCCTGTTTGATCGCGTCGGCCATCCGGACGAAGCGCCGCATGGGCGCGACGTCGTGCACCCGCACCATGCGGCAACCCTGTTGAATCCCCCAGACCAGAGTGGCGCCGGTCCCATCGAGGCGGTCCGTCACCGGGGCTCCCAGCACCAGCCCGATGGTGGATTTCCGCGAGGTCCCCAACACGACCGGGAAGCCCAGTGCCACAATCCGGTCGAGATGCCGCAACACCTCCAGATTGTGCGGCGGGTCTTTTGCAAAGCCAAAACCGGGATCCAGCCAGATTTGATGGGCCGGCACGCCTGCGGCCCGGGCCACCGCCAGGCTCAGGCGCAAATCGAGCAGCAGGTCCGCCCAAAAATCGCGGTAGTTCCGGTCCGGCCGGTTGTGCATGAGGATCACGGGGCAACCGAGCTCCGCCACGGTCCCCGCCATCGGCGAGGGCGGCGGCACCGGCTCCGGGTCCCCGTTCCGGGCGGCGTCGCTCCATCCCCGCCGGGCCTCGGCGGTCACCCCGTGCAGGCCGCCCCAGATGTCATTGACCACGTCCGCACCCGCCTGAACCGCCGCCCGGGCGACTTCCGCCTTGTAGGTGTCAATCGAGATCGCCGCCTCCGGGAAGGCCCGCCGCGTGGCGGCCAACGCCGGCAGCA
This sequence comes from Opitutaceae bacterium, assembly GCA_046704925.1. GTDB lineage: Bacteria > Verrucomicrobiota > Verrucomicrobiia > Opitutales > Opitutaceae > Fen-1467. The sequence goes on from JBJKRD010000150.1 coordinate 11,462, forward strand.
CCCGGTCGCACTCCTCGGCTGCGTCCACCGCCCGGGCCCCGGGTCGGGTCGATTCGCCTCCCAGATCGAGGATGTCGGCGCCGGCGGCCAGCATCGCTCCGGCCCGCTCCACCACCGCCTGGACGGACGGGAGCTGTCCGCCGTCGGAAAAGGAGTCCGGGGTCAGGTTCAGGACGCCCATCACCAGCGTTCGCCCGTCGGGTGCGGGAAGCGTTCGCCCATGAGGACCTTGCCAAATTCGCGGTGTCGTTGGATGGAGGGAAAGCACGGGCGGTGCATCACTCGCACGGTCCGGGCCGCCTGGCAAGCCCCGGCACTTGACCCCCTTCCGGGCGTATGGGTAAATTGTCCCGTGCTGCTGGTCATCGACAATTTCGACTCGTTCACCTTCAATCTGGTGCAATACTTCGGCCAACTTGGCGTGGAGCAGCGCGTGTTTCGCAACAACGAGGTTACCCCGCAGGAAGCCCTGGCCCTGCGCCCGGAGCGGGTGCTCCTGTCCCCCGGGCCCTGCTCCCCCGGAGAGGCCGGCGTGACTCTCGATATCATTGGCGCCTTTGCCGGCCGCACGCCCATCCTGGGGGTATGCCTGGGGCATCAGTCGATCGGCCAATACTTTGGCGGACAGGTGGTGCGGGCGGAACGGCTCATGCACGGCAAGACCTCGCCGATCCTGCACCAGGCCACCGGTCTGTTTCGGGGACTGCCCTCGCCGTTCCGGGCGACCCGTTACCATTCGCTCCTGGTCGAGCGTTCCACCCTGCCCGATTGTCTCGCGATCACCGCCGAAACCGCGGAAGGCGAGATCATGGGCCTGCAGCACCGGACGCTGCCGGTCTGGGGGGTGCAATTCCACCCGGAATCGATCGCCACCGAGCACGGAATGAACATTCTGCAGAACTTCCTGTCGCTGAACTGAGTTTCCCCGGCCGAGCCATGCGTTGTCCCAAATGCACATCCATCGCGGACAAGGTCATCGATTCCCGCATCAGCAAGGAGGGTAACACCATCCGCCGCCGCCGCGAGTGCCTCGAATGCGGGCACCGCTACACCACGATCGAAACGCTGGTGCGCGACGGCATGATGGTCACCAAACGCGACGGACGTCGCGAGCCGTTTGACCGCGAGAAACTGCTGCGGGCCATTCGCGCCGCCTGCCACAAGCGCCCGGTCGACCTCGAACAGATCACCATGATCGTCGACGACGTGATCGATGCGGTCGAGGCCCAGTATGAGAGCGAGATTCCCAGCCGCGCCATCGGCGACGAGGTCATGCGGCATCTGCACCGGATCGACCAGGTCGCCTATGTGCGCTTCGCCAGCGTCTACAAGGAATTCCGCGATGTGACCGAATTCATGGACGAGATCAGCAATCTCGGGAAGCCGAAGAAATGACCGATCCCCGCACGCTGCACCGTCTGCATTTCGTCAATGCCCTGTTTGCCGGCGTCACCGGACACGATCTCTATCTCGCCCAGCAAATCCAGGCGGCCATCAACGCGAGCCTGGCCGGGACCGGGGACCCGGCCCCCGTCGACCCGCCCGATC
>JBJKRD010000151.1:0-3292 GCA_046704925.1 Opitutaceae bacterium
CGGTCGCCTTGCGCCCGCCGGACGTGGTCAACTTCACCGACTTCTGGTAATCCTTCCGTTCCTTGCCGAAACCGTTTTCGGTGAGCGGACGCTGGAACGCCTGGAAGAACTCCCGCCGCAGGTTCGGCACCTCGATGCGATCCTGCGGACGCTTCGGGCCGGCCACGCTCGGCACCACGGATCCGAGATCGAGTTCCAGCACCTGCGAGTAGTCGATCTCCCCGGGCTGGGGCATGCCCCACAGGCCCTGGGCCCGGTAATAATCCTCGTAGAGGCGCACCAGGGCGTCGGGGCGGCCGGTCGCCCGCAGGTAGGTGGTGCACTCCGCATCGATCGGAAAAAATCCCATCGTGGCGCCGTATTCCGGGGCCATGTTGCCGATCGTCGCCCGGTCCACCACCGGCAGCGCTGCCGCACCGGGGCCGAAGAACTCCACAAACTTGCCCACCACCTTGGCCTTGCGGAGAAGATTGGTCACCGTCAGCACGAGATCCGTCGCGGTCACGCCCTCGCGCAGCGCCCCGCGCAGTTCCACCCCCACGACATCCGGCGTGAGGAGATACACCGGCTGCCCCAGCATCCCGGCCTCGGCCTCGATCCCGCCCACGCCCCAGCCGACGATGCCCAGGCCGTTGATCATCGTGGTGTGCGAATCGGTCCCCACGAGCGTGTCCGGATAGACCACGCGGGGCCCGGGCGAGCCGTTCGCGCCCGCCGGCGTCGTCCACACGCCGCGCGCCAGGTACTCCAGATTCACCTGGTGGACGATGCCGATGCCCGGGGGCACCACCTTGAAGGTCTGGAAGGCCTGCATGCCCCACTTGAGCAACTGGTATCGCTCGCGGTTGCGGTGAAACTCGAACTCGAGATTGCGGGCGAAGGCCGTGGGAGTGCCGTTCACATCGACCTGCACGGAATGGTCGACCACCAGGTCCACCGGCACGAGCGGCTCAATGACCGTCGGATCCTTGCCCAGGCGCCGGACCGCCGAACGCATGGCGGCGAGATCGACGAGCAGGGGCACGCCGGTGAAATCCTGCAGCACGATGCGGGAGACGACAAAAGGGATCTCCTCCGTCCGCGGGGCGTTCGGCACCCACGAGGCCAGGGCGCGCACGGCCGCCTCGGTCACCCGCCGGCCGTCGCAATTGCGCAGCAGCGACTCGAGCACGAGGCGCAGCGACACCGGGAGGCGGCGGAGATTGGGAAAGCCGGCGGCCGCGAGCGCGGGCAGCGAATAGAACGAGAGCCCGCCTTCGGCCGTCGGCAGTTCTTGGAGCGTTTGGAACGGATTGGATGCAGCCATGGAAATCGTCGAGATGCCCGGCGAAAAGTCGCCGCCGCGCGCGGCCCGCCTGGGTCACTTCTTCAGCGCCGCCTGGATGGCCGGGAAATCCGGCAGATCCTTGGGCGTGGGCGTGCGCTCGGAATACTTGATGACGCCGTCCTTGCCGATGACGAAGGCGGCCCGCGCCGACGTCTCGCCGGCGGCCCCGACCAGACTCACGTTGTACGCCCTTGTCACGTTCTTGTTCAGGTCGGACAAAAGCGGCACCTTGATGCCGCTCTGTTTGGCCCAGGCGTCCTGGGCGTACGGGCCGTCCACGCTGATCCCGTAGACCTCGGCGTCCAGCCCCTGGTATTGGTCCAGTCCCGACGTCACATCGCAGAGCTCCTGGGTGCACACGCCCGAGAAGGCCGCGGGGAAAAAGAGCAGCACGGTCTGCTTCTTGCCGAAATTGTCGCTCAGCTTGATCTCTTTCAGACCGTCGGCGGTCTTCGTCTTGAGGGTGAAATCTGGCGCGGGAGCTCCAACCGGGAGGGACATGTTGATGGTGATTGCTGATTGAGGGTGCCGCGGTTCGCGACCGCGATTAAAACAAAAAGCCTACGGCAGCCGCCGCACCCGACTCAAACCGTTTTTCCCGATATAAGAACGGGTTCTGGAAAAGTCGAAGCCGGCATTAATCCGCCTGTGCGCCGCCTGACCGCCCAAAAAAAATCCCCTTGTCCGTTGCCGCCTCCGCCGCGATAACCTGCCCCCTTGCCATGAACCTGCTCGAAGACCTCCGCTGGCGCGATCTGATCGCGGACTGCACCGACCTCGACGGCCTGGGCCGCCGGCTCCTGAGCGGCCCGATCAGCCTCTATTGCGGGTTCGATCCGACCGGCGACAGCCTGCATGTCGGTCACCTGATGGGACAGCTCATGCTGCGGCGGTTTCAATTGGCCGGCCACCATCCCATCGCGATCGCCGGCGGCGCCACAGGCATGATCGGCGATCCGTCGGGCAAGTCCGCCGAACGCAATCTGCTCACCCGCGAGCAACTCACGCACAACATCGCGTGCATCAAACGGCAGCTTACCCGCCTGCTCGATTTCGAAACCCCCGTCAATCCCGCGCGCCTGGTCGACAACGCCGACTGGACGGCCCCGATGGGCTACCTCGATTTCCTGCGCGAGATCGGCAAGCACTTTTCCGTGAACGTCATGCTCGCCAAGGAGAGCGTGCGGGCCCGCTTGGAGGGCGAGGGCGGGATCAGCTACACCGAGTTCAGCTACATGCTGCTCCAGGCCTACGACTTCTACCATCTGCGCCGGACCCTGCACTGCGAACTGCAGGTCGGCGGCTCCGACCAATACGGGAACATCACGGCCGGCTGCGAACTCATCCGTCGGAAGCTCGGGGCCACCGCCTGGGGGCTCACCTTTCCGCTGATCACCAAGGCCGACGGGACCAAGTTCGGCAAGACGGAGGCCGGCGCGGTGTGGCTCGATCCGGCCAGGACGAGCCCCTACCGCCTGTACCAGTTCTTCATCAACACCGAGGACGGGCTCGTGGTCGACTACCTGAAGAAGTTCACCCTGCTGTCGCGCGAGGAGATTGACGCGCTGGCCGCCGGCCAGAGCGCTGACCCCGGCGCCCGCCCGGCGCAAAAGGCGCTGGCCCGCGAGGTCACCGCCCTCGTCCACGGGCCGACGGCGCGCGACGACGCGATCCGGGCCAGCGGCATCATGTTCGGCGGGGGGCTCGAGGGCATCACCGAGGACATCTTCCGCGACGTGGTCGGCGAGGTGCCGACCAGGGAACTCGCCGCCGAAAACCTCGGCGGGCCCGGCATCGCAATCGTCGACCTGGCGATCCAGGCCGGGCTGGCGTCCTCGAAGGGCCAGGCGCGCAAGGATGTCGAAGCCGGCGGGCTGTACCTGAACAACGTCCGCGTGGCGGAGGTAGCCCGGGCCGTCACGGCGAACGATCTCCTTTTCGGCAAGTACCTTCTCCTCCGAAAGG
>JBJKRD010000152.1:0-4790 GCA_046704925.1 Opitutaceae bacterium
GCTCACGCCTTCGCGGCGCCGCTCGAGGTGCACCTGCAGCGGGTGTGGAATTTCGCAGATGCCAACGGCCAGCCCAAGAAGGGCGACCAGATGGTCACCGCCTATGATCGCGTCGGGGCCCGGTGGCGCCTGCAGACCGCCCGTTCGTTCACCCTGGACACCAGTGCCGACGGCTATGCGCTGGGCGGTGCCGAACGGAGCGCGGGAACGGCCCTGAGTTTCCAGATCGATGCGAAATGGCATACCCGGAACGCGGGTGATTTCAGCCTGGGCGACGAATGGGGAAAGGTCTGGCGCAACCGCAGGCACGACCCCTACTACGATCTGCCGGCATCACACTACGCGTTTCTCGCATGGTGGCTCCCGGTGGGGCGATCCTCATCGCTCAGCGTTCGGGCGGGCTATGGCTACGGCCCGACGGTCCAGCCCTTCGGGCGTTTCGGGGCGGTCTCGCCCGCCCTCAATGACGGCTCGCGGCTGATCACCCTCGGCGCGTCGATCGCCGACGCGTTCTGACACCCACATCCCCGTGCCGCGGGCGGATCGTGGTCAATTGCCGGCCGCGTACGCCGCGTAGTGCTCCGCCACCTTTGCCTGCCGCTCGTCGCCGTAGTGGAAATAGAACCGGTAGCGCAGGGTCAGCGACCCGCCCGCCGGAATCGTGGTGTCGCCGCGGTGCGGCGGGGCGGCTTCGGGCTCAAAGTCGTGCCAGCCGAAGGGATTCGCCGCGAATAGTCCGTATCCGCGCGCCATCCACCACGTCGGATGCCGCAGGTTCTCCGGATGATCGAAGATGGCGACGCCATAGACTTTGCCATCGTGCTCCGCGTGATAATCGCACCAGTCCGCCCGTTTGCCCCAGGCGGCTTCGTCGCGATCGCCGCGCGCCGTCACGATCTGGCCGTCCCCGCCGGTCTCCCGCCCCTGGAACCGGTGCGGGAGGGTCATCCACTGGGCGACCCGGATGGCCATGGTGCCGTCCTTGTTGTCGCCCAAGGTGAGGGGCGTGTCCGGCCGCGCCTGGAGCGTGATGGCGAAATCGATGAAACGGGTGTCGCCGTCGGCATGGAAGCGCAGCGTGCGTTCGTCGGTGCAGATCAGACGGCCATCCGGAGCCACCCAGCGGTCATGCGTGCGCAGCACCCCGACCGGGCCGCTGCTCGCCTCGATGATCCCGTCCTGCACCGCGTTGCCCTTTTCGGCTGGCGAGCGTCCGGCATCCCCATGGCCCTCGTTCCAGAAATCCACGCCGTTGACGAAGCTATGCGCGAAGAAGAACGAGCGCTGCCACGGGTGATCGGTGTCTTCGCCCGGCGTCTGCTTCATCGGAAAGTCGCGCGTCAGCGGCGTGCCGTCGGCGGCCAGGATCGGGTAGCAGTAGGGCCGGCTTGCAGCGGTGAAACGGTACTCCGTGAACAAGGCGGCGCCGATCTCCACCCGGACACGATCGGGCAGGCGGGTGAGAGTAACCTCCGGGCCCGTGGCCCCCAGCGAAGCGGCACCGGCGACCCACAGCACGACCGGCCAAAGCGGAGTCTTCATCCCCGGGTCAGCCTGCCCGCGACGGAACCGCCGGCAAGCCTGCGGTCGTCGACCGCCGCCCCGGCCGCCAAGCGTCAGCTCGCCGCCGACCCGCCCTTCCACGCGCGATTGTCCGTCCACAGGGCATTCACGATCAGCCATTCGCCGTTCTGCTTCGCCAGGTGCAGGTAGTCGATATATTCGGTCGCCACGACCTTGACCGAGGCCACCTCCTCGTACCGGTCCAACAGAGTCACGTCACAGCGCCGCTCGGCCGGCGGCACTTCGCTGCCGCCGCCGCGGCGCGTCGCGTCGAGCATCCGCTCGCGGTTCAGTTGGTAGAGATAATCGCGGCCCTTTTCGTCCCGCTTGATCGCCCGTTTGGCCAGCTCGGGGTGCAGGCTGCGGGCGATGCGCGCGACATTCGCTTCGTACCATCCGCCATAGTAATCCAAAGCGGCCTGGTGAATCGCCGCGCGGTCGGGGTCCGGATTGGGCGTGGTCATGAGTTTCTCTCCAATTGCAGATGCCTGGTCAGAAAATCCGTCTGTTCCCGGCTGGCCCGCTCGAACCACGGACCGGGATGGTGCAACAAGCCGAAGTGCCCACCGCTTAATTCTACCAGCGCTTTCGGCGCCGGGGCGGCGGCATACACCGCCCGGGCGATCTCGGGATTCGCGCCCGGCATCTCGTCGTCGCCCGCCACCATCATCAGCAGCGCCGCTGCCAGATGCGGGGCGCATAATCCCGGGTGAAAAGGCGCCGGCGTCGCGGGCATCACCAGCGTCGCCGAGTTCTCCCACCCGGTGCCATGCCGCCCGCCGTACTCGATGAACCAGCGGAAGGCGGTCAACGGGGTCAGCAACGAGGCGATGCTCCGCTGGTCGAAGGAGACCACCGGCAGCGGCCCCACCGTGGTCTGCGGCGTGCCGCTCACGTCGCCGTGCAGCAGCGTTTCGCGAATCTGGGCAAATCGCGAACCGTCAGGATCGGGCGGCGGCGGCTCCTCGCCGCAGGCCGGAACCTGGGCCACCACCGCCTTCACCCGGCGGTCGATCGCGCCGGCGACCACGACTTCGCCGCCGCTCATGCTGTCACCCCAAAGCGCGACCCGCCGCCCGTCGATTTCGGCCAGACCGGTCGCAAAGCTGACGGCATCGCGATAACCGCGGGCCTGGGTCCACCGGTTGATCTGGCACCGCGGCTCGCCGCCGCTGAGGCCAAAATTGCGATGATCGAAAAGCAGCACGGCCAGGCCGGCCTCTGCGAACCGTTCCGCGTAACGGTCGGCCACCATGCCGTTGATCGTGGCGGAAAACCCGTGCGCCATGACCACGACGGGCGAGCGCCCCGACCGGTCCCGGCCGGCGTACAGCCGGCCGCGCAGGGTCACGCCTTCCGACGGAAATTCAACGAGGCGGAACATGCCGGTTAATCCTTACGCATCGACGTATCCACGAAGCCGCCGACTTTGGCCAAGGCACAAATGCATCCAACTCGGGGTAAACCAAACGCCGCGAGTGAATCCAAGAAACGTCCCGAAGCAACCGGGGCGGGCTGGAAAAGGAGCGACACCAAGCCTAAAGAATAAAGGGGACGAGGGCCTTCGTGCGCCGGGGATAGGCGGCGTAGGCCTCCGGAAACCGCTGCAGCATGAGCGATTCCTCGAGCTTCAGCTTCCAGAGCAGAAGGACGCCCGCGAGGCCGAAGACGTACGGACCCCAGACCATGCCGTCGGCGAGGCAATTGCCGAACAGGGCCAGCAGCAGCCCCGTATAGATGGGGTGCCGCACGAAACGATAGGGACCGTCCGCGACGAGTTCGTGACCCTGCTTGATCATGGGTGCCGAGCTCCAGTTGGCGCCGAGGATCCTCCGGGCCCATATGGCCAGCGCGAGGCCGCCCGCGGCCAACCCCAGGCCAATCCCGGCGCGGGTCTCGCGGCTTTAAGCAGGATCACGGAGGATCCAGGCTCGATTCGCGGGTCCCGCGCGAACGCGGGCTGCGTCGCCGCCTTGCCCCGGCCCGCGGCATCCTCACTCTTGCTTCTTCCTTCGCCGCCCCCCCCGCGGCGGCGCCGTCATGTGGCTCATCCCGATCCAAGTCGAATGTCATGCCGGACACAAAGCGGACGAGACGCCGCGGCGCGTGTGCGTGCAGGAGCGCTGGCTCGAGGTGGCGGAAGTGACCGACCGTTGGTACGAGCAAGGCATCCACCCGGAATGGCCGGCCGCCAATTATTTCAAGGTGCTGACCGATGACGGCCATGCCTACCTGATCAAACACGATCGGGAACGCGACGCCTGGTACCTCGCCCGCCGTTGGTGAGACCCGGCGCCAGCCTGTCCGGAACGTCATCATCTCCACCGTCCCGCCGGCGTCCCCGACCATTTGCCTTTACCGCCCGGAGCTTCCGCCCAACCTGTCCGTCCGACGCCTCCCTGCCCATGAATCGTCCACCCCCTCTCGTCCTGGCCGGATTCGCGGCCGCCCTTTGCGGAATCGCCCCGGCCACCCCCGCCGCCCCGATCGAGCACTACTTCTCCGCCGCGCCGTTCCCGATGCCGGCCGTGCCGGTGCCGACATTTCCCGACCGCACTTTCCCGATCACCGATTTCGGCGCGGTCGGCGACGGCCAGACGCTCAACACGGCCGCTTTTGCCGAGGCGATCGCGGCCTGCGCCAAGGCCGGGGGCGGCCACGTGGTGGTGCCGCCCGGCCTGTGGCTCACGGGGCCGATCGTCCTCCGCAGCGGGGTCGATCTCCACGCCGAGCGCGGCGCGCTGATCCAGTTCACCGCCGACCATTCCGCCTATCCGATGGTGCCGCGCGGCAACCGCGGTTTCGTCGCCGCCTCGGCCATCAGCGCGCGGGGCCAGACGGGGATCGCCCTGACCGGCGAGGGCATCTACGACGGCGCGGGCGACACGTGGCGCCCCGTCAAGAAGGAGAAGACCACCGCGGCGCAATGGCAGGCGCTGCTCGCCCAGGGCGGCGTCACCAGCAACCAGGGCACCATCTGGTGGCCGACGCGCGAGGCCCGGGATGGCGAGGACTACCTCCTCGCGCTCGCGCAAAAAACCAAACACCCCACAGCCGGGGAGACGCTGCCGGCCCGGGATTTCCGCCGCTCGCCGCTGGTCTCGCTGGTCGACTGCCGCGACGTGCTGGTCGAGGGCGTGACGCTGCGCAATTCCCCCAGCGGCGTGCTGGTGCCGGCGGGCTGCACCAACGTCACGATCCGCCGCGCAACCATCTTCAACGAATGG
>JBJKRD010000153.1:0-4529 GCA_046704925.1 Opitutaceae bacterium
CCGTGTCGTCCCGGGCGCCCGCGGCCGGGCCCGGCGGGTGATGGCGGGCGTCGGCCCGGACGGGGGGAGCAGCTGGGGCGGCGGATCGGTTTGCCGGCGCCTTTCCGGGACGACCTGGCGGCACGGCCCAACGCATTTCCGGGTGCGAAATGCCTGCGGACTCCCAGGAAATCCCCGGGATTGGGATCGCGTGCGCCGTGCGCGACCGGCAGAGTCGCGACCGACTTCCTCGCCCGCCTCATGAAAATGCCCGTCCTCGGTCGCCTTGGTTTTCTGGCATTCATCACCGCCGCCGGCGCCTTCGCCGCGGACCAGCCGGCCCCCGGCCCCGCCACGTCGGCGCCGTGGTGGGCCAGACCGAACCATTGGCGCACGCCCGAGCCCGGGCCGAAGGCCGGGCGGCTGCCGCTGATTTCGGTTGCGGGCAACCGTTTCGTGGACCCGACCGGGACGCCGGTGCTCTTTCGGGGCGTGTCGATTGCCGATCCGGACAAACTCGCCGGCCAGGGTCACTGGAACGAGGCCCTTTTCGCCGCGGTGAAGGATTTTGGCGCGAACCTCGTGCGAATTCCGATCCATCCGATCGCCTGGCGCGGCCGCACCCCGGCGGGCTACCTGGAATTGCTGGATCAGGCGGTGGCTTGGTGCACGGATCTCGGCCTCTACGTCGACCTCGACTGGCATTCGATCGGCAACCTGAAGACCGGGATGTTCCAGGCGCCGATGTACGACACGAGCTACCGCGAGACGCTCAATTTCTGGCGGACCATCGCGGTGCATTTCCGCGGCAACCACACCGTGGCCTTCTTCGAACTGTTCAACGAACCCACAGTCTTCCGCGGCATGCTGGGGACCGTGAGCTGGTCCGACTGGCGCGCGATGAACGAGGAGATGATCCGCGTGATCCGCGCCTGCGGCGCGCAGGCGGTCCCGCTGGTGGCCGGTTTCGACTGGGCCTACGACCTCGATCCGCTCCGCACCGACCCGGTGCGGGCGGACGGCATCGGGTACGTCGTCCACCCCTACCCCAACAAGCGGCCGCAACCGTGGGAGCCGCGGTGGGAGGAGGACTTCGGATTCGCCGCTCACAAGTTCCCCGTGATCGCGACGGAAATCGGCTTCAACCTGAAGCCCGGCGAAACCGACAGCGCCGACCACTATGGCGAACGCATCACGAAATTCCTCGAAGAGCGCGGCATCGGCTGGCTGGCCTGGGATTTCGACCCGCAGTGGGGCCCCACGCTGCTCAAAAGCCTCGACGGCTTCCAACTCACGCCCGCGGGTGAGTTCTTCAAGGCGGTGCTCCACCGCCCGCCGGCGCCGCTACTGGCGAAACCGAGCCATTGATTTGCCGACAAGGCCAAATGGGCCACGACCGTTCGCGTGCCGGACGATGTCGAGAAGGTCGGCCTCAAGAAGGTGTCGCTGGAGACCCGGACCCGGCCGACGGGCCGATGAGGACCGGGGTCGTCGCCGCACCCGCATTCGCGACGTACGCTCGGAGGTTGGCCTGCCAGCCGTAGCCCGCCCGCATCGGCAGCCCCCTCCTGCGTGCGGCGGCGAAGCTTGGTGGACCCGACGAGGTTCGAACTCGTGACCTCCGCAATGCCATTGCGGCGCTCTTCCAACTGAGCTACGAGCCCACGGCAAGGGTCCGTAACATCAAAGATTGGCCCCTGATGGCAAGGACTTTTTGGCCCCGCGCCGGTATCGTGCGGGCGCGCGTACCCGGGGCCGGCGGCGGCGAACGCGCCTCGGCGTGATCGACTTCCGGATGGAGGAACGAAACCGACGTCGCACGTTCAGCGTCTTGTGAACGCCTGCCCTTCCACGCCCTGGCGTGGCGGCGTCTTCCGAATCTTGCCGCAAATCGTGGCCGAACCAGGGCCGCGCTTTGCCGGGCGGGCGCCGCGCATCAACCGTAATCGTGTTTTCGCATGAATCCCTTTCTCGCTGCCCGCCCCTGGGCCCTTTCCATCATCGCGCTGGTGACCGCAGGTGGGGCGGGGCCGGCCGTCTTCGCCGCCGAAACGCCACCGGTCGTAGCCCAACTCGATGTCCGCGCACCCGTGACGGTGAAGGACGACGGAGACGTCTTCGTTCTGGCCAACGGCATCGTCACCGCCCGCATCAACAAGCACAATGGTGACCTCGAGTCGTTGATCTACCAGGGCATTGACACGATGGGACACGACCAGGGCCGTGCCGGCTACTGGGAGCAGGATCCCTCCCGGGCCGCCCTGGTGGGCGGCCTGACGCAATCGATCACTATCGATCCGTCGGCCAACGGCGGTGCCCGTGCCGAGGTATCGATCAAGGGCGTCACCCAAGGGGATGCCGCGGCCGGGTTAACCCCCGGCTCGCCGGGCGGGCGCCCGGGCGGCATGGTCAATTGCGACCTCGAGATCCGCTACGACCTCGGTCGCGGCGAGAGCGGGATCTACGTCTATGCGATTTTTTCCCATCCCGCCGCCTACGGGCCGCTTTCCGTGCCCGAGAGCCGTTATATCACCAAGCTCAACCAGGCCTTCGACTGGATCTCGGTGGACCGGGACCGGAATATGCTTGAATGCGCGCCGCGCGACTGGGGCACCGGAGTGGTCGTGCACGCCAAGGAACAGCGGATCCTGACCCAGGGCGTGTACCGAAACTCGGTTGAGCACAAGTACAGTTACACCGCGGTCCAGTACCGGACGCCGGCGTTCGGCTGGTCGAGCACGGGCAGGCATATCGGCATCTGGTTCATCAACCCAAGCATCGAGTACCTCAGCGGCGGCGCCACCAAGCAGGAATTGGAGTGCCATTACGGCGACACGGCCAACCCCGACCCCATCATCCTCGATTACTGGCGCGGCACCCACTACAACGGCGGCGCCTCGTGCAATGTGCCGGCCGGAGAGAAATGGGACAAGGTGATCGGTCCCATCTTCATCTACGTCAATTCGCTGGCGCGCTACGCAACCCCCTCGCCTGCCGACCTCGCCACCTTGGCGGCCACCGCCGGCAATCCGACGGTGCCGCCCGCCTGGACGGCCAACGCCACGGCCCTGTGGCGGGACGCGCTGGCCCAGGCGAAAAAGGAAAAGGCCGGATGGCCCTATGCCTGGGTGAACGGCGTGGATTACCCGCACCGGGATCAGCGGGGAACCGTGATCGGCCAACTCGTGCTCGTCGATCCGCAGGCCGCCACGACCCTGCTCCCCGGACTGACGGTCGGCCTGGCCTACCCTGATGAGGGCGCCGACCCCGGCGCGCCCATCGTGTTCACCGCTGCCTCAAAACCACCGCCGCGCTTCGAGGGTTTTGGCGGGCGTCAGCGCAACGGGCCGCCCACGCCTGAGGAGCGTGCGGCCTTCGCCGCGAGGCTGGAGCGCTTTCGCCGGGAGTTCCATCCGCCACCGCTGGACTGGGAGCACGACGCGAAGCACTACCAATTCTGGACTGACGGCAGCGAAGACGGCCGGTTCACCATCACCAACGTGCGTCCCGGCACCTACGAACTGCATGCTTTCGCCGACGGCGTCTTGGGCGTTTATGCCAAGGCTGACATTACCGTCCGGGCCGGAGAGACTGTGAACCTCGGCCGCCTGGAATGGAAACCGGTCCGGTACGGCCGCCAAGTCTGGGAGATCGGCTACCCGGACCGCACCGGCGACAAATTTTTCAAGGGCGATGGGGCGGACTATTGGCTCTGGGGCTGGTGCCTGCGCTACCCGCTCCTGTTTCCGCATGATATCACGTACACAATCGGAAAGAGCGACTACCGCCGGGATTGGTTCTTCGAACAGGTGCCGCACGGCGAGTCGCTCGCTTGGTTGAATCCGGTGGCAAAGGATCCCGCGAACCAGCGCTTTGGCTGGGTCAAGGCCGAGTCTCTGGCCGAATACCCGCAGACTGATCAATCGGGGCCCTGGCGCATCTACGGCCACGGCCGGGCGACCACGTGGACGATCAAGTTCCCGATGACCGGCTCGCCGCATGGTCTCGCGGCCCTGCGCGTCGCCCTGGCCGGCGCCAACGCGTATGAACTCGGGGTCGCCGTCAACGGCGACCGCGTCGGCGCGATCTACCCGAAGCGCACCGATGCCATCCGTTACAACACCAACAAGAGCGTGTGGTACCAGTACGTGCTGGAGTTCGACGCCGCCCGGCTCCACCAGGGCGAAAACGAGATGCAGCTCACGGTTCCGGCCGGCGATGTGACCGCCGGGGTCGTGTACGATTACCTGCGCCTCGAGCTCAACGAGCACGCGACGCCTGCCGGCAGCCCGGCATCCCCGCCTTGATCCGTGTCGGTTGCCGTCACCCCTATTTTGCCGGCGTCTGATTCCAGACGGCCATCATGTCGGCAGAACCCTGGCTGCGCACGTTGTTGTCGTCGAGGATCTGGTCGGTCGCGGCCGCCATCTCGGTGCGCCGGAAGACCGGGGCCTCCAGACCTTCGCCGTCGAAGACGATGGTGATGAACTCATCCTTCGTGTCGCGGAGGAGCTCCTCGAGCTGGCGGAGATTGCGGATGGGAACCCCGT
>JBJKRD010000154.1:0-3729 GCA_046704925.1 Opitutaceae bacterium
GGGACAACATTGCCATTGTCGCAGGCCCGGGTCGCAGGGGATCGCGCACAGCGGATCGCGCGCCGGAGCTGGCAGGAGTGGAGGGGCTCGAACCCCCAACCCCCGGTTTTGGAGACCGGTGCTCTACCAATTGAGCTACACTCCTATTCATTGACCCGGCCGTGTGGACCGATCAGCGGCAATCCCCGCTTGTGAGCCTCGGATTTCGCGAACGCAAAGGCATCAGGCTCGGGGAGTTCGCCCAAGGTCTCACTAAAATCACCGGCCTGAAGATGCGAGTCCATGGCTGCAAAATCCACGCGGCAAATCTTGTTGTTCCCGTCGGAGCGGTCCGTCTTGGTGACTATAATCGCCCGGTTGACCGCAAATCCCTCAAGGAAATAGTCGCAACGCGCCGTGTCGATCGCGGCTTTGAGGATGTCGGCGAGAGCGCGTGCCTCGGCCGGATCGAGACGATAGCACGCCAGCGCGTCGGGGTCGCCGTCCGGCACACGGGCGAGTTCCTTCGCCTTGGGCAGGACGGCATTCGGCAGCACAAATTCCTCCGCGACGCGTTCGGTCTGGCGATCGTAGCCGACAAGGCTGTGTGCGATCCGGTTCATATTTCAATCGTCCGCGCGGGATCAGCAGGTTTGGTCAGGATGCCGGTCTCAGGATCGAACTCGCCGAGATGGCGGCCTTGTCTGTCATACCTTTCAACCCGGCCATGCTGGTAATCCCATTCGTAGATATAGCCATATTCTTCGTCAGACCAACGACGCCGACCCGATTTCGGCTTAATCCGCTCGGCCGCCGGAAACGCCGCCAGCCGCCTTGGTGCCGGAACCATCTGCGCCGACGTTTCCGCGTCCTAAAGCATGGTCGGCGACCGCCCTTTTGATCCCTACTTCAATATTTTGGCGACGACGCCGGCGCCGACGGTGCGGCCGCCCTCGCGGATGGCGAAGCGCAGCCCCTCATCCATCGCGATCGGCACGATGAGCTCGACCTCCATGCGGATGTTGTCCCCCGGCATCACCATCTCGGTGCCCTCGGGCAATTTCACCGTCCCCGTCACATCGGTGGTGCGGAAATAAAACTGCGGCCGGTAATTGGCGAAAAACGGCGTGTGCCGCCCGCCCTCCTCCTTGGTCAGGACATAGGCCTCGCACTGAAAATGCGTGTGCGGCGTGATCGAACCCGGCGCCGCCAATACCTGCCCGCGCTCCACCTCCTCGCGCTTGGTGCCGCGCAGCAATACCCCGATATTGTCCCCCGCCTCGCCCGCATCGAGCAGCTTCCGGAACATCTCAACCCCGGTCGCCACCGTCTTCGCCGTCGGCCGCAGACCCACAATCTCAACCTCGTCGCCAACCTTGACAATGCCCCGCTCAACCCGGCCCGTCACCACCGTGCCGCGACCCGAGATCGTGAACACGTCCTCGATCGGCATCAAAAACGGCCGGTCCTTCGCCCGCTCCGGCTGCGGAATGTACGCGTCCACCGCCTCCATCAATTCGATGATCGACTTCTCGCCGCTCTCCGGGTCCTTGCCCTCCAGCGCCGCCAGCGCCGACCCCTTGATCACCGGGATGTCATCCCCCGGAAAATCGTAGGACGACAGCAGCTCGCGCACCTCCAGCTCGACCAGTTCCAGCAGCTCCGGGTCGTCCACCATGTCCACCTTGTTGAGGTAGACCACCAGCGAGGGCACCCCCACCTGCCGCGCCAGCAGGATGTGCTCGCGCGTCTGCGCCATCGGGCCGTCCGCCGCCGACACCACCAATATCGCCCCGTCCATCTGCGCCGCGCCGGTGATCATGTTCTTCACGTAGTCGGCATGGCCCGGGCAGTCGACATGCGCGTAATGCCGGTTGTCCGTCTCGTACTCCACATGCGCCGTCGCGATCGTGATCCCGCGCGCCCGCTCCTCCGGCGCCTTGTCAATCTGGTCGTACGCGGTGAAGGTCGCCCCACCCTTCTCCGCCAATACCTTGGTAATCGCCGCCGTCAGGGTCGTCTTGCCATGATCCACATGGCCAATCGTCCCGATGTTGCAATGCGGCTTCGTCCGCGCAAACCTCGCCTTCGACATCGCTCTCTTCTCCGGTCCATCCCCATTAGTCTACGCCGCGGCCGGTCCCGTGACCGGCCGGAGCGGCGGCGGCGTCAGGCCATCTTGGCGCGAACCTCGTCCGCGACGGCCAGGGGTACCTCCTCGTAATGGTCGAAATGCATCGTGTACTGGGCCCGCCCCTGGCTCATCGAGCGCAGGGTGTTAACATAGCCGAACATATTGGCAAGCGGCACCATCGCCTGGATGACGCGCGCATTGCCGCGCGTGTCCATGCCCGTCACCTGGCCGCGCCGGCTGCTGAGGTCGCCCATGATGTCGCCCAGGTATTCCTCGGGCGTCACCACCTCGACCCGCATGATCGGCTCCATCAGCTTCGGCCCCGCCTTCATCACCCCCTCCTTGTAGGCGGCGCGCGCCGCGATCTCGAAGGCGAGCACGCTTGAATCGACATCGTGATAGGCGCCGTCGAACAGGGTGGCCTTCAAATCGATCACCGGGAAGCCCGCGAGCACGCCGGTCTCCGCCGAGGCGCGCAGCCCCTTTTCGACACCCGGCACGTATTCCTTGGGCACCGTGCCGCCAACCACCTCGTTGTCGAACACGAAGCCGGAACCCGCTTCCAACGGCTCGAACCGGATCTTGACGCGGGCGAACTGCCCGGCGCCGCCGGTCTGCTTCTTGTGGGTGTAGTCGATGTCCGAGGCGCGGCTGATGGTCTCGCGATAGGCGACCTGCGGCGCGCCGACATTGGCGTCGACCTTGAACTCGCGCTTCATGCGATCGACGATGATCTCGAGGTGCAGTTCGCCCATCCCCTTGATCACGGTCTGGCCGCTCTCGTGATCGACCGCGACGCGGAATGACGGGTCTTCGGTAGCGAGCCGCGCCAGGGCCTGACCCATCTTTTCCTGGTCGCCCTTGGTCTTGGGCTCGACCGCGATCTCGATGACCGGCTCGGGGAATTCCATGCGCTCCAGCACCACCGCATGCGCCGGGTCGGAGAGGGTGTCGCCGGTCGTCGTGTTCTTCAGCCCGGCCAGCGCCACGATGTCGCCGGCCCGCGCCTCCTTGACGTCCTCGCGGTGGTTGGCGTGCATCAGCAGCATGCGGCCGATGCGCTCGCGGTTGTTCTTGACCGTGTTGAGCACCTGGGCGCCGCTCGTCAATACGCCCGAATAGACGCGCACAAAGGTCAGCGAACCGACAAACGGGTCGGACATGATCTTGAAGGCGAGGGCCGAGAACGGCTCCTCGTCGGAGGAATGGCGCACGACCGGCTCGTCCGTGCCCATCTTGACGCCCTTGATCGCGGCGACATCCAGCGGCGACGGCAGATAGGCAACCACCCCGTCGAGCAGGGGCTGCACGCCCTTGTTCTTGAAGGCCGAGCCGCACAGCACCGGGACGAAGGCGCCGGCGATGGTGCCCTTGCGGATGCAGCGTTGCAGCGTCTCCTCATCCGGCTCCTCCCCGCCGAGATAGGCTTCGAGCGCGCCATCGTCCTGCTCGACCGCCTGCTCCACCAGCTCGGCCCGGCGTGTTTGCGCTTCCGCCAACATTTCCTCGGGAATGGCGAGCGCGTCGAATTCCGCCCCCAGGGTCTCATCGCGCCACTTGAGCGCCTTCATGGCGACCAGATCGACGACCCCGACAAACTCGCTCTCAACACCAAT
>JBJKRD010000155.1:0-6271 GCA_046704925.1 Opitutaceae bacterium
GTACCGGCGCGCCTACTTCGACAACGGCGAGCCCCTCGGCTCCCAGGCCAATCCGGAGTGCCAGATCGATTCGCTGCCGCAAAGCTGGTCGGTGATCAGCGGCGCCGGCGATCCCCTCCGTGCCCATGAGGCGATGCAGTCCGTGGAGCGCCGCCTGGTCCGGCGCGACGCCGCCCTGGTGCAGCTGTTCGATCCGCCCCTGGACCAATCTCCGCTCAATCCCGGCTACATCAAAGGGTACATTCCGGGCGTGCGCGAGAACGGCGGCCAATACACGCACGGTGCGATCTGGACCGCCCTGGCCTTCGCGGCGATGGGGCAAGGCGAACGCGCATGGGAAATCTTCGCGTTGCTCAACCCGGTCCATCACGGCGGTACACCCCGGCAGATCGCGACCTACAAGGTCGAACCCTACGTCGTCGCCGCGGATGTCTACGCGACCGTGCCACACACGGGCCGGGGCGGTTGGACGTGGTACACGGGTTCGGCCGGGTGGATGTACCGGCTGCTGGTCGAGTCGCTGCTGGGCGCCAACCTGGAGCGCGACCATTTGCGTCTGGCCCCCCGCCTGCCGGCCGCCTGGCAGACGTTCAAAATCCATTACCGCTACCGCGAGACGGTTTATCACATCACCATCAGCCGATTTGCCGCTGAGGCGATCGGGGAAAACGTGCTCACCCTTGATGGACAGAAAATACCCGGGGTGAGGATTCCGCTCTGCGACGATCGCCGCGAGCATGCCGTCGAACTGAAAGTCCACTGATCGGCAATCGCCGCCGGAGCCCGGCCGCCGGCATGGCCCGACGAAAGGGGGGCAGACGCGCATCGGCTCCACCAGGCCGGCGGCGCAGCGCGCCCTTGCGGGCCCCGGGGGCGCGCCGGGTCCAACTAAAATGACTTCAATCGCCTGGCCCGCGAGCGGATTGCCCGACATGCCCGCGGAAAAACGCGAATTACGTCGCGTTTCGGGGGGCGCTTTTTTAGAATCCCCCGGTTGGCAGCATACAATACAAGAAGCTCAGCAATGGACATGACAACGAACACCACACCAGTTGCTCCCCCGCCGGTCCGGCCACGCCCATGAGAGAAGACTACCTGCAGAATGCGCTTCAGGTCATCGACGACCGCAACATCCTGATCGACGTCGTGTCGCACCGGGTCAAACAGCTCAGGCGCGGCAGTCGCGCACTGGTGGAATCGCTGGAGAAGCTTTCCGCCGAGGACACCGCGTTGCGCGAGATCGCCGAGGGCAAGATCTCCTACGAGGTGGCGACGCCGGAACAGCTGACCCACCGGTAGGGCGGCCCATCCGCCGCCAATCATGAATTTCCGCCAAGCACAACGGTCAGAAGGCTCGCCCGGCCTCTTGGACCCACGGGAGCAAATCATGCCGCACAATCACCCCGACAGGACCTCGGCTCGGGCCGGGGTGATCGGCCAACCGGCAGACATCGCCAATTGCGGCCGCGTTGCCCGGGTGGGTTCAGCAGAACAATGGTGGTGGAGCGCGGTCCACCGCGTCTGCACCAAGACCGCGGAGCGCGAGGACCGTCGCGCCCCCAGCGGTGACGACCGTGGCCCCGACCGTGTCTGAGTCCCGCCGTTTCATCCGCCAAAGGAACCGCGCGGCTTTGGCTTCGCCGCAAACCGGCCGCCGGCGGGCCATCGCCGCCGCCCAGGAGCAGAGAGCATCATGACCAGCCTGGACCGATACGGTAGTGCTTGCCGCTGTCTCCTCCGATTGCTCGAAAACGAAGGCAATCCGATCGTCTCCGATGCCACTTTTCTGGCCCGATTCGTGTCCCGCTATCCCTCCTGGCAGGAGCAACCCGGGATCACCAGCACCTTTGTCATCCTCGATCTGGCCAAGCAGCTCGGACTTGCGGCCGACATCGAGATCTTCCGGGATTATGAACAGGTTATTCGGGAACACCGGCTCGGAAGGGCGATCCTGGTCAGAACCGAGCGTAATCCGGCGCAGGATGAAACCGGCGGCGCCGCTCTTCGGCACGTCATGCTGCTCGAAAGGATCGATGAACAGGAATTCGTTTGCTGGTGCCCCTTCCAAAATGGCACCTCCGACCTGCTCCCGCCGGCGCAAAGGATCTGGTGGGACAAATGGCTGGCGCTGGGAATTGTGCTGTACAAGTAGCGCCTGCCGGCCGGGCATCGAAGGATAACCGATCGCGAACGGACGGGTTTTTCCCGATCCGGCCGGCCCCGGGAAAGGAGCCCGGCTTTCGCCGGTCTTGTCCCTGGCCAAAACCGCCGGCCGTCCGGCGCCCGCAGAGTTTTGGCATGAGACGGCGGTCCACTACACCCGGCCCGTGCGGCGGCCCGAGGTTCCCGCTTGAGGGCGACCGGCCTTTTCCGAACGAAACGACCGGAGTTGCCCGGATGCCTTAGTGACGCGTTCCCACAGGAGAGGCGACTCGGCTCAGCTGATGTCCATTCCCTTGGGAACAACCACGATGCCGTGGTCCGACATCGTGAATCCCCGGTTTCGGTCCGCTTGCGGTTCGTGGTCGCTTGAGACACCCGCGCGGACCGTGGTTCGCTTGTCAACGATCGCCCGGCGCAATCGGGCTCCCGGTTCGATGATCACATCGTCAAAGATGACAGACGGCTCGACCCAGGCGCCTCGCTCCACCAGCACGCCCGGGGAAACGATTGAGCCGCTGACGACCCCAGCGCCACCCGCAGATTCCCGGGGCGGGCATGCGGTTGCCCGGCCATGCGGTCGCGTCTTGAATGGTCCGGAATCACCGGGCGCCCGGCAGGAGAAAAAGCAGCACGGCCAGGATATGGCAGGCGCTTCCCCCGAGCACGAACGCATGCCACACCGCCTGGCGATAACGCAGGCGGCGCCCGAGGCGGACGACCACGCCGGTGAGGTAGCAAACTCCGCCGGCGAGCAGCAGCCACAGCGCGCCTTCCGGCACGTGGGCAGCCAGCGGTTTGAGCGCCACCACGACGAGCCAACCGGCGAAAAGATAGGCCACGGTCGTGGCCGGGCCGTAACGCCCGCCGAAGAGGAACTTGAAGATCGCACCCGCGCCGCATACGCCCCAGATGACGCCGAACAGCGTCCAGCCCCCGGGACCCCGCAGGTTGGTCAGTAGGAATGGTGTATAGGTGCCCGCGATGAGAAACAAGATCGCCGCATGGTTGAGCTTCTGGAAAAGGGCTCTTGCCCTTCCGCTCCGCCGGGCGTGATGCAGCGTCGAAATGGTGTGGAGCATCAGCAGGGTCAGGCCGAACACCGTGAAACTGACCACGTGCCAGGCGTCGCCGCGCAGGCTGGAGAATACGATCAACAGGGTGAGGGCGGCAACGCTCAGCGCGAGTCCGAGTCCGTGCGTCACCCAGCTGGCGATCTCCTCGCCGCGGGTTTGGGCCCGATCCAGAGCGGAGGCCCGGTCGGCCGGATCCATCGCGCCGGGCGGTGGCGCCGTGGCGCGCGCACGTTGACGCTGCACGACGATCCGGGACCAGGCGTCGAGGCGGCGGACGATTCCGCGCGGCTGCGGGCTGCGAAACTTGTCGGGCGACCAGGCTTCGCCGTCGGCATAGACAGTCTGGGGTATCACGCACGTGCCGAACACCCAGTCCGCCAGCGGGAGGCCGAAGAAGCCGGAGATCGACTCGTTGCAGTCGGTGACCGCGTGATGCCGGAGATGAAACCCGTACACGGGTTGCCAGAATCTTCCCCAGCCGGGATGCGTGATCAACGGGGCCCAGGTCTCGAGGGGCCAGTGGTCGATCGCGTGCAGGACCTCATAGAGGGTCAGCGAGACGGCCAGGGACGCAAATCCGGCGATGAACCACGGGAAGGCGGGAAGCAGCCATTGCAGCACCGCGAACAGCGGCCACGACGCGACGGCGAAGGCCGCGAGGGAATACCACGGGAAGAAGGACGCCTCGCCCTGTTCGGGCTCGACGATCGGAAACCGGTTTTCGATGAACAGAATGTCCCGGCCGTCGCGGCTGTGGCGGCGCACGATCCGGGTCAGGGCGTGGTGCCGGGTGTGCTGCCGGTAGAACCGGCGGAGCGGGGGAATCGCCGGCGTGTGCAGGGCGTAGCGATGGAAGAAGAATTCCACGAAGCAGTTGACGAGGCTCAGGGCGAGAAAAGCCGCAACCCAGGCCCCCGCCGGGGAAAGGAACTGCTCCGTCCAGACGCCCGGCGCCAGCAGCCGCAACGTGGCCAGCAAACCCACGAGGGTGGCCAGCACCGTAAAAGAGAAGAGGGGCAGCGAGAATTTCTCGTGACTACCCTCCGACGAGGAATGAGGCGGTTGGGACATGCGCAAATGCACTCTGGCTTCGCGCGGTGGGGGGGCGCAAACCTCAATCGCGAATCGACCTCCGCCATGATTGCTCCGGCCATCGGGCTTCGAAAGGTGAGGGGAGGGCTCGAGCCGATTCTCTCCGCAGCGAATTGGATCCAGAAAATGCGCGGAGGCGGCCGCGCTGTTCGAGGCGGCGTTGCTCCTGCAATTGCCGCCTCGGCCGGCCGGCATGCTCACCAAGGCCGCACTGAGGATCCGACGCACCGCGAAACCAAAGCCTGACGCCACTGCCGCGGGGCAAAAAAAAGCGAGGCAATGACGCCTCGCTGCCGGGGAGGGCCGGATCGCTCAGTAGCGATTGCGCGCCCGGAAGGGCTTGAGATTCGGACCGAAGTTGCGGCCACCGGCCGCGGGTTCCCTGGGCTTGGCCTCATTGACGGTCAGCGGGCGGCCGCCCAGTTCGACGCCGTGCATCTTTTGCACGGCGAGCTGGCATTCCTGGGGGGTGCTGTAGGTTAAAAAGGCAAACCCGCGCGGGCTACCCGTGTCGCGATCCGTGGCCAGATACACTTCGGACAAGGTGCCGAAGGGGGCGAACGCGTCGCGGAGATCCGCTTCGCTGGTGGTGAAGGAAAGATTTCCAACGTAGAGCTTGGAATTCATGGTGATTTTTTTCGTAGGCCGCGTGGCTGTCAGAGTGTTCCCGAAAGTCGGGTTTCGAATCATCACCTGAACTGAAAGCTCAATTGAAGACCCACCAATCACTGGCATCTTGAACGTCGAATACGAGGCCTTGAACCTCCGCGGTACGGGAAGTTAAGCAAGCGTTATCGGCGGGAAGCCGGGCCGGGCGGAGACCTTTGGGCCCGGAGCCGGGCGCCACGGGGAGTCGATTCGGCACCGAACCGACTCCGCCGCATCGCATTGCCCACTTGCCTGCCGGAGGAGGCCCGCGAAAGCGCCGATCGCGAATAGATGGGCATTCCCTGGTCGCGGCGCGAATCTGCGTTTGCTCGCCGTTCGAACCATCGGCCGGCACCACGGTCCCAGGGTCGTGGACGGCGCCGTAACGCCGGGCGCCGGTGGGTACCCTTGAGCTGAATTCGGCCCTTCCGTCACCCGGCTACGGTCCTGACACGAGCCCACTCCCCGGTCAAAAAAGGGCCATCCCTTTCGGCGGAAAAGCCGCAACAAGGGGAGCGACTGGGGCAAATCGGACCTCCCCAACGGCGTGGCCCCGGCGGGTAACTCGTTCCGTGCTTGGAATGGGTTCTGGAACCTCGGAGGCAATCACCCGCGGAACCAGTTCGATTCGCTCCGGGCAGTTTGTGGTTCGATCGGCGCCGGGCAGCCGCTCGATGCGCCCCTTGCGGGCCTGCTCGTGGCAGGTTATTCGACGCGCCTCGAGGGCCCTGGGGCCTCCACGGTTCCTTTGTCCGGTTCGCTGGACGTGTAGATGCAGTTAATGCAATGAGAGGTCAACGCGTCGGAAAGGGCGATGCCGTCATC
The DNA here is from genome assembly GCA_046704925.1 of Opitutaceae bacterium. Classification (GTDB taxonomy): domain Bacteria; phylum Verrucomicrobiota; class Verrucomicrobiia; order Opitutales; family Opitutaceae; genus Fen-1467. Next base: position 5,802 of record JBJKRD010000155.1, read on the forward strand.
GGCGGTTAGCTGGCGGGAGGGCCCGCGATTTTCTTGGCCGTGCCGCATCATCCGCCGGTACTCTCTCTGCAAAGCCGCACTTCCGTGAAAGGCATGGAGTCAACGACCCCCGGCAAGGCGTGCGCTACCGACGTCGCCGCGCCGCAGCACTTAGGGCCTCGAAGAGATCCAGCGTGAGGCGGGAGGCCAGCTCCAGGTACCTTTCGATCGCCGTGGCGCTCAGTGAACCACCCCGAGAGTGAACAACCTCGTTCCGCAATCGGCGCAAACGTTCGAACACTTTGACGGCTGCATCTGACAACAAACCCTTCCGCGCCAGGGCTTGCACGGCCGGAGTCAACGAAGAGCCTGGCGCAACCTCGATGTGCGCCGCACGCGCGGCCTCTTTGGCCGCCGATTCGACGCGCCACCACGATTCCACAATGGCCGCTCGAGGCGACAGCCTGGCGATATGCGCGAGCTCCTCGTAA
>JBJKRD010000156.1:0-5557 GCA_046704925.1 Opitutaceae bacterium
GGTGTGAGCCAGTCGGCCATCAACCGCGCAGCGCTGCGGTTGATCGCGGCCGGCCGTCTGCGGCGCCAGGGCTACAAGCTCATGCCCGCCGCCGCCAACGGCGGCTCACCGAGCCTTGCCGGCGCGCGACTCGCCGTCATCACTCATCGCGTCAATCGGTTTCCGGGCCTGCCGGATGATGCGGCCCGTCGGGGCGTGCAGGTCGAAGAACTTTTCACCGTGGGGCGGGACAGCCTGCGGCACCACTTGAGACTGGCGGCGCAGAAGCGCTTCGACGGGGTGATCTTCAACCTTACCGAGGGTGGCTGGGAATGGGACGAAGAAGCCGCGGATTTTGACCGCCTGAAGATCCCCTACGTGGTTTGTGAGGAAGCTCCCCTCGGCCACAATCTGGTCACGATGGACCTTCACCGGGCCACGGCCATCTTGGTCGCGCATTTGATCGGGCTCGGTCACGCCAATATCGCCTTCATCGGCTCCCTGCGGCGCGAGCACCGCTCAGCCGCCGTCCGGCAGGCTTACCAGGAAGCCTGTCTGCGTCTGGGGCTGCAGACCGCAGCCCAGCAGGTATTCGAAACCAGTTCACTCACGCTCGAGGTCGTGTGCGAGACTCTGCGCCGCGTCCTATCCGAATGCGCGGCCGCCACGGCCGTGCTGCTTTTTGACATTGAACTGGCCGAGATCTTTCTCGCGGCCGCCAAAACTGAACACGTCGGAATTCCGCAGCGCCTGTCGCTGGTCGCGATCGGCGATTCTACAGCCGCACGCAACAGCCAGCCGGCGGTGACTTGCGCGGGTTTTGACACCCGCACCATGGGCCATATCGCGCTGGATCTGATCTGTCAGAACATCCTCGAGGTACAGCGTACCGGCCGCCTGCTTCCGCGCCAACGTTTGCGGCTCGAGGCCACCCTGCGCGCGCGTGCGTCGGTCGCACCCACGGTCAACGGCGAGGGGGGCGGCCTGCGGGGAAATCGCCGCCCGGAACGAAAGACCTCAAGAATTTGGCCGCCGACGCGCGAGGCCCGCGTCCGGGAAGTCGAGGAAAGCTGGCAACAGCCCCACCGCCTGGCGGCCGACATCCGCCCGGACGCGTTTCGGCCGCTGGATCTTGCGCCGCTGGCGAACCGTTCGGCCGTGCACCAGAACGGCTGGTTCGGGCACCTACCCCTGCAGCACTTTGGCGCCGGGCCCAAGTGCATCCATGGCGTGACGTTCCACGTCCTCGACGAGAGCGCCAACCGCGGAAAGGGTGCGGTGGTGCTCCGCTCCCATCGCTCCCTGTCCTCCGCCGGTCGCCTGCTCCCGCTGGAGGTCGTCGTGCCGGTGCGCCAACGGGTCCGCGCCGTGTATTTCCTGCACGCCTGCGGCTATGCCGGAGAACCCACGCCGTTCGCCTGGTACGACTTCTACCTTTCCGGACGCCGGCCGATCTCCGTGCCCGTCGTGGCCCGCGGCATGGGGGAATTGCCGGCCGACGCGCCCCCGCCCAACATTCAGGATTGGTGGCCCGATTTTCCGCAGTTCAATGGTGACGGCGTCCGTCATCTGGTCGTCGCCCAAAACGGCGACCCCTTCGATTACGAGCGGTATCTTTACACGCTCGAATGGATCAATCCGTCGCCGGACGCTGAACTAACGGGCCTGTACATCCGCTCCAATCCGACGGTGGAGACCACCTTGGCGGTGCTCGGCATCACCCTGTTGGCCGTTTAGCGGACCGGCACCATTCTCAAGATCGCCGCCGGCGCGCTCACCGACGCCCGCCACACCAGCTCGGTGGGGAAGACGATCGTCTCCTGGACCTCTTTCGGCGCCCGGTTGTTCTTCTGTTGATACCTCGCCAGCAGCACTTCGACGGCCCGGCTGCCCATCGCCTGCAGCGGCTGCCGCACCGTCGTCAACTGCGGCACGGTCGTCCGGGCCACCAGCGTGTCGTCGAAGCCGGCCAGCGAAATGTCGTCGGGCACCCGCAGCCCGATTTCCGCCAAAGCCTCCAGGCAGCCCACCGCACTGGCGTCGTTGGCGCAGAAGATCGCTTGCGGCAGCGGTTGGCCGGCGGATCGTCCCAGCCACGCATGCAGCGCCCGCCGGCCCTCATCCATGGAATAGCCGGCATTCACCACCAACGACGCATCATACGAAACGCGGGCGGCCTGCAGCGCGCGCTTGTAGCCGCGGATGCGGCGTTCCGCGCCCAACAGGCCCCGTTTGCCGGTGACGTGGAGAATGCGTCGGTGTCCGCGGGAAATCAGATGGCGCACCATCTCGAAAGCGCCGGTTTCCTCGTCGCTCTCGAGGTTTAGCGACCCGGGAATCGGCACGTTGGAGTGCAGGGCGACGACCGGCGTGTGATCCGGCAGCGCCCGAATGGCGTCCGGCGACAGCACGGGAGCGATCAGGACCAGCCCGTCAATGCGGCCATCGCACAGCGCCGGAAGGCGGGCCGCATCCCGCTCCCAATCCGACAGCGTGAACACCGTTGTGTTTTGGCGGTGGCGCGTCGCGGCCGAGAGGATGCCATTCAGGACGCTGAGAAAGTAGTGATTGAGTTCTCCGCCGACATCCACGACCGCGGCCACCCCGATTGCGTGCATCCGTCGCTCAGCGAGGGCGCGGGCGGCGGCATTGGGTCGATAACGGAGGCGCGCCGCGGCGGCCAGGATGCGAGCCCGGGTCTCCGGCGAGATTCGGGAAGAACTGCGTGCGCCATTCAGCACGACCGAGGCGGCCATCGCCGACACGCCGGCGGCCCGCCCGACATCGGCCAGCGTCGCGGCCCGGTTGACCTTCTTTTTCGCCGAACCACCCATGGTTGCCCTCAGGAATTCGAGGCCAGGAGCACGGTGAGACCGGTGACCCCTCTTTCCGGCGTGATCACCACACCCAGCGGATCCGCCGTGACAACCCCGCGCTCCACGGAAGTCACGGCATGCCGGCCGGCCAGTTGGAGGCGCCAGACCTTGCCGGCCGTATTGCCAGCCAGCCTGGCCTCAATCCGACCATCCCTTCGCACCACACTCAGGCGGATTTCCTCGCCCGGATTGGCGGTGGCCACGGCTCGCGAGGCTTCCGCGCCGTCCGCCAGTTCGTAAACGCGAAACGTGATGTCGTTTGTATAGTCGTAATCCGGGCGATCCGTGGTCCCGCCCACCGGCAGGATCGTCCCGGGCCGGACAAACAGGGGCAGGCTGAGAAAATCGTGCCGGGCGCGGTGCCAGCGCCCCCCTTCCTCGACCCGGCCGGTCAGCCCATGCGTCCAACGCCCGGCCGGCAAATAGTAATCGACCCACCCGTCCTCCGAGAATACCGGCGCCACCAGCAATGAATCGCCGAGCATGTACTGCCGGTCGAGCGCGTCCGCCGCCGGATCATCGGGAAACTCCAGCATCATGGCCCGCATCATCGGCAGACCCTCGCGATGGGCGAGCAGCGCCTGACCGTGCAGATAAGGCATCAGACTGCATTTGAGCTTCGTGAAGAACCGGACCACGTCGCAGGCCTCCTCGTCATAATTCCACGGCACCCGGACCGAGGAGGATCCGTGCAGGCGGCTGTGCGACGAAAGGAGGCCAAAGGCGACCCAGCGCTTGTACACTGCCGCCGGTCCCCGGCCCTCGAAACCGCCGATGTCGTGGCTCCAGAAGCCGAAGCCGCACAGACCGAGTGAAAGTCCGCCCCGCAACGACTCCGCCATCGATTCAAACGTCGACCAGCAGTCCCCACCCCAGTGCACGGGAAACCGCTGGCCGGACGCATGCGCCGACCGGGCAAAAACCACCGCGTCGTTCCGACCCCGGCGCCTCTCCAGCAATTGAAAGACGCACTCGTTGTAGAGCACCGGGTAGTGGTTGTGCATACCGGCCGGATCCGAGCCATCTTGGTAGGCGATCCCCTCGACCGGGATCCGCTCGCCAAAGTCCGTCTTGAAGCAATCCACCCCCATCTCCAGCAGCCGGTCCAAGTGACTGGCATACCAGCGTCTTGCCTCCGGGTTCGTGAAGTCCACAACGGCCATGCCCGGCTGCCACAAGTCCGTCTGCCACACATCGCCGTTCGTCTTTCGGATGAAATAGCCGCCTGCCGCGCCCTCCGCAAAAAGCCGGGATTTCTGCGCGATGTACGGATTGATCCAGACGCAGATCTTGACGCCGAGCCGGTGCAGGCGCGCCAGCATTCCCGCCGGGTCGGGGAAGGTCCGCGGATCCCATTCGAAATCGGTCCACTGGTATTCCCGCATCCAGAAACAGTCGAAATGGAACACATGCACCGGCAGATCGCGGGCCCGCATCTCCTCGAGCAGGCGCGTGCAGGTCTGCTCGTCGTAGTCGGTTGTGAACGAGGTGCTCAACCAGAGCCCGAACGACCACGCTGGCGGGAGCGCCGGTCGCCCGGTGAGTTGCGTCAGCCGACGGAGTACGTCCCTGGGTGTCGGCCCGTGAATGACAAAATACTCCAGTTTCTCCCCCGGAATGCTGAATTGCACTTGGGACACGCGTTCCGACGCCACCTCGAAGGCGACCGGACCGGTTTCATTCACCAGCACGCCGTAGCCGCGATTCGTCAGGTAGAACGGCACCGATTTGTAGGCCTGCTCGCTCCCGGTGCCACCGTCCTTGTTTTCTGTTTCCACCACCTGTCCGTTCTTCACGAACGCGGTGAATCGCTCCCCCAATCCGTAGACGTTCTCGCCCACCCCGAGGTGCAGCCGTTCGTGCACGAACGCGCCCATCGCGGCGCGTTCGATATAACCCATGCCCCGCCAGCCGGTCTTCGTCAGCACCCGCCCTCCCGCCTTGAAGGAGATCTCCCAGCCTTGTTTTGTCACATGCGCCGAAAGACCGCCCGAGCAAAACACCGCCTCCTGCGCCTCGTTCTCGATCCGCGCCTGGAAAGCCGACTGCGCCTGCAGCGGGATCTTCGGATTCCGGTCCTTTCCCCCAGCAAAATGTTCGATGCGCACGCCAATCACCCCCTCCATCGGGGCGCTCAGCCGGACGGTGATCAACGGACCGCCGAGCGTATCGCCGCGATGACGGATCGGCCGGGTGCTCGCATGGATCAGCAACGCCCCGTCCTCGACCCTGATATCATGCAACTCCACCGGATGGTGGGCGGTAACGCCGGGCTGCAACAGCCACTCGCCGTCGCTGAACTTCATAACGAGGGCCGTTATGAAAGTGGTTTACCGATAAATCTCAAAGTAAAAGTGTCCCGTGCGCGACGATTTACGTTCCGCCCACTCGAAGTCCGCACGTTCTCTATCCCGATTTCCACCCGTTTTTCACGTATGAAACCCCGCCGCGGGGGCATGACCCCAGCCGGCGTTCCGTCGGGAAACAATCCTCTCTGGGGTTGCCAGTTGAACCGATTCGCACCGACCACCCTCCCACCGCGACGCCCAGACGCTTTCCACCGTGGCGTCGCGACCGCCACCTGCACGGCGTCGGGACCGTATTGCCTGGGATTTCCCGCGGCCCGTTCGTTGGTTTAAGGCTAAATCCGCTCGGTCACGTTGCCCCCTACGCTCTGGGGCCCCGGAATCTACGGCTTCGGG
>JBJKRD010000157.1:0-10284 GCA_046704925.1 Opitutaceae bacterium
GTGGAAGCACCAGCATTGGGTGGTCCCGCGGGCCTGTTTCGTAACGTGAACAATCCCGGCGATCTCCCGCCGGAACCCGGCTGAGGTCTGTCACGTGCTACGTGACAGACTGCGCAGGATCCGGGCAGGCGGACGCGATCGGCCTAGCAACCCTCGCGCTTGGGGCGCCGGGCGGGTCCTGGCGCCGCGCCCTCGGCCGGCGGCGGAGGAGGCGCCATTTTCGGCAGTTCAGGCGCCGCGGGCGTGACCGCGGCGCCGCCAGTCCGTGGCGTGCCGCCGAAATGGGCCGAGACCGCCGCCCGCTTCGCAAACGCCAGTTTCTCCGCGTCCGAGGCGCCCGCCGCCGGAGCTTCGGGAAAAAGTATCGAGTTCTTCCAAGCCTCCAACCCACCGGAGAGCAGGTAGACCGCGCGATAGCCCAGCGACCGCAGGAGGAACCACGCCTGCGCGGCGCGCAGATCGGCGCCGCCGCAGAGAATGATACGATCCGTCCGCGCGGCCAGATCGGCGTTGAACGCCGTCAGCGGCACGTTGATCGCCCCGGGCACATGATACTCGGCGTAATCCCTGGCCGCCCGGACGTCGACCAGCAGAAAATCGTTGCGGCCGGCGATGAGCCAGTCCGCGAGCTGTTCCACCGACACCTGGTCGGCGGTCGTGGCCGCCTCGTGGGCGAGCTGTTTCGTGTCCACGCGCGCCGTCGCGTCGTGATAAGGACTGCCCGTGAACAGGGCGAGGAAACCGAGGCCGGCGAGCGCGACGGCGAACCGGCGCACCGAGGTCAGCCGCCGGACGGGTTCCAGCAGGGCGCCCGGGCCCGGCTCGCGGCCCCCGATCTTGCGTTCCGCCCATTCCGCGGCGACGAAGGCGCCCAGCGCCATGATCACCACGGCGAACACCAGCACGCCGTAGGGAATGTCGAAAAGCTTCGCCAGCGTGATCTGGCCCATGGCGGTCGTTTGGGTCCAGGCCGCGAAGTGCGGGTAAAGCTCGCCGTATCCCAGCAGGCCGGCAAACATGCCCAGCACGTAGACCAGCCCGTCCACGCGTCCCGTGGCCAGCGACACGCAGGAGGTGCCGGGACAATAACCGCCGATGACAAAACCCGCGCCGAGCAGCAAACCCCCGACGATCTGCGGCACCAGGAAGGTCGGGACCAGGTAGACGAGGGACAGGTCCACGAGCCCGACGCGCGACAGAAAATAGAGGCCGACCATCGCGGTCACGATCGCGGTGAACATCACCTTCAGGACGCGCAGGTCGCGAAAATAGAACTGCGCCGCCAGAATGCGCGCATTCCCGAAGCCGGCGCGCTCGAGGAAGAACCCGAAGCCCAGGCCGATGACAAAGGCGATGATCAGGCTGGTCTGATCGCCGAAGAGCCCGAATTTGTAGAAGGGAGCCATCATAGCCATTGCTTTCTCAGGAACCAGGCGAGGGCGTAGGCGCCGCCGAACACGCAGAGCATGAAGGCCCAGCTCCCGACGTTGAGGAGGGCGCCGCCGGTCAACGCCTGGCCGCTGGTGCAGCCGAGCGCCAGCTTGGCGCCGATCATCATCAGCGCCCCGCCGATGAACGCCAACACCAGCCGTCCGCCGGTCGAGATCCGCGGACCTTTTTCCACGGTCACGCGAAGGCGGTTGGCCAGGGCGCCCGACACCAGGCCGCCGATGAACACCCCGAGGACCTCAAAGACCAGCCAGTCCATGAGCGGGCTGGTGGAACCGTCGCCGAGGTACCGGGCGTAGAACGGGTCATGGGCGGCGTGGGCCGGCGCGATCGCATGCATGGCCGCGGCGGTCACCGAGCCGAAGGCGCCGGAGGCGCCGAGACCGCGGCCCATGATCACGAATGCCGCCAGGAGCACCAGGCCGAGACCGAACCCGGCCCAGTACGGATTCATGTGCGCCTTGGGCGCATGGGAGGAAACAGGATTCTCAGACATAGGCGGGCAAAGGGAGGACGAAGACGGCGTTCACCGCAGCGCGATCAGCCAGTGGCTCGCCTGGCCCGCGTAGACCAGCACGAACCGGAGGGCGAGGCCGCCGCAGAGCACCAGGACCGCCGGCACGAGCGTGTGGCGGATGCGGTGGCGGAGTTCGAGAAATTGGAGCGCCAGCGGGATGGTGATGCCCAGGCCCACGATGAAGACCCAGAACACCGCGGAATAGGGGCCACCCAGGAGCAGGTGGGCGGCCTGTTGCTGGGCCTGGTTCGAGGTGAGGAGGCCGATGAGGAAGAGACCGAGCAGGGTCAGCTCGATGGTGAGGAAGCTGTTGTCGGCGGCCGCCAACGTCGGGGCGACGCGCGTGTCCAGCGGCCGCGCCTCGGACCAGCGCGCCAGGGTGGAGAGGAGAAAGTCCGCGAACTCCGGGCGCTCTTCGTCCGGCAGCACCAGCACCAGGATCCCATGCAACAGGGCGGCCGCGGTCGAAAGCCCGGAGAGCAGGAAGAGCGGACCGAACACGGCGCTGTTCCACAGGGGGCGCGCCCCGAGGGTTCCGAGCAGAATGCCCGTGTAGATGCCGAGCGCCGCCCCCACCACCACGTTGGTGAAGCCGATCGCCACCACGAGACGCGTACGGGCCAGGATGTAGTCGCTCCAAGTGACCAGAAGGGGAAAACGCCGGGCCAGGGCGGGAATGGCCTCGGGCAGGTGGGCGAGCGCGTTGGCGATCAACGCCGGATAAACCAGCAGCAGGATCCACGAGCCCCAGGACATCGGCGACGTGACCTGGAACGTGAGATAGAGGCGCCAGACATGGACCTTGTGCTCCAGATCGAGAAAGAGGGCGAACATGCCCAGGCTGAGCAGGACCAGGCCGATGAGCGGTCCGATGGTGCAGCACACGAGGGCATGGCGCTCCTTGGGCTTCATCACCAGCAGCCGGACGCCGGAAATGATCATCAAGCCCGCCACCAGGCCGCCGAGGAACAGATAGACGGCCACCTGCCACCCCCAGAGGTGCAGCGAGGGGTCGATCATCGGGTTGTGGCGCGTGGTCGTGAATTCAATCATGGCGCCTCAGGTCAGGTAATAGATGCACGGACCGGTGCCGGCTTCCGGCAGCAGCGTGTGATGCGGCCGGGAGGCCAGCAGGCGGCTCACCTCACTGAGCGGGTCGTCCCGGTCGCCGAAATGCAGGCAGTGCGTCGGACACACGGCCACGCAGGCGGGATCGAGGCCGCGCTCGACGCGGTGGATGCAGAAGGTGCATTTGTCGGCGTAGCCGTCGGGGTGGATGAAGCGGGCGTCGTAGGGGCAGGCGGCGAGGCAGGCCTTGCAGCCGATGCATTTCGCGTGGTCGACCAGCACGACGCCTCCCGGCTCGTGCACGTGACTGGCGCCGGTCGGACAACACGAAACGCAGGGCGGACGCTCGCAGTGGTTGCAGCGCTCCGAGCGGATCTCCAACCGGACCGTCGGGAAATCCCCTTCCGCGGTCTCGGTGATCCAGTCGCGGGTGTAGCCCTCGGGCACGCCGTTCTCGGTCTTGCAGGCGGCCACGCAGTCCTGGCAGCCGACGCAGCGGCGGGTATCGATCACCATGACGTAGCGCGCCATCGTCAGGCCTCCGGTTCGAGGGTCACGAAGTTGACGTTGATGCCGGTCGCGCCCATCAGCGGATCGGTCCGGTAGCGCGACTCCAATTGCGCGTCGCTGGCGCCCTTGAGGTAGGCCCGGCGCAGACCCCGCGCGGTGTGCCCGAATCCGTGCACCAGGAAGACGCAATCCGGGCGGACCCGGGCGGTGACCTTGATCCGGACCCGATTGCTGACGATCCCGTCCTGATTGCGCAGCCGCACATAGTCGCCGTTCTTGAAGCCAAGCCGGCGCGCCGCCACGGCGTTCACCCACACCGCGTTCTCGCTCATGAGATCGGCGAGGATGGGATTGGTCTGGGTGCGGCTGAAGGTGTGCACCGGGGTCCGTCCGCAGAGCAGCCGGAAGGCACCGGGCGGCCCGGCCTCGGGCGGGGTGTAGCGCGGCACCGGGTCGAAGCCGGCCTGCTGCAGCTGCGGCGAGTAGAACTCGATCTTGCCCGAAGGTGTGTAGAATTCGGCCGGTGCCCCGTCCTCGAAATAGATCGGTTTCGCCGGCCCGCGGACGATGCCCTCCCGCTTCAACTCCTCGAGACTGTGGCCGGCGGCCCTGAGCCGGTGATCGAGATACCCCTCGATATCCTTCCAGGGGAACCAAGCCCCCAGGTCGAGCTTCTGGGCCAGGCGGCGCGCGATCCACCAGCCGGGCTTCTGGTCCTGCGGCGCGTCGACCACCGGTTGCCGGAGCGCGATGAAGGGCTCGCGAAACTGGCTGGCACTCAGGTCGTCATACCGTTCGAGATAAACGTTCTCGGGCAGGACCACATCGGCCCAGCCGGCAATCTCGCTCGGTACCACGTCCACGACCACCACGAGGTCGAGTTGCTGGAGCGCCCGGATCGTCGCCGCCTGGTCCGGCAGCGAATAGATCAGGTCGGTCGCGTAGACGAACCAGCCCTTGATCGGATACGGCTGTCCGGTGAGGGTGGCGTCGCGCAACCCGTTGGTGAGGGCTTCGCCGGCAAAGGGGAATTTCTTGTCGGGATTGTCCGCCGGCGGCCGGGCGGGTTGGGGATACGCCGGGTAGGGATAGGGCGGGACCTCGACGCCAGCGGGCACATAGAGCCCGCCGCGCCGGCCCCAACTGCCGAGCAGGGCGTTGAGCAGGGCGATGGCCCGGCTGCGCTGGGCGTCGTTGCCATACCAGTTCACGTGCCGGCCCGGATGCACCAGCGTCGCGGGCCGGTACCGCGCCATTTCCCGGGCGGTGGCCCGGATGATCCCGGGTTCGATGCCGGTCTCCGGATAGGCCCACTCGGGCGTGCAGGTTTCGAGCGAAGCGGCGAACTGCGCGAAGCCGTAGCCGTATTTGGCCACGTATTCCCGGTCGTACAGCCCCTCCTTGACGATCACGTGCATCCATGCAAGCAGGAGGGCGAGGTCGGTGCCGGGCCGGATGGGCAGGTAGTACTTCGCCTTGCTGGCCGCCACGGAGACGCGCGGGTCCACCACGATGATGCTGGCGCCGCGGCCGACTGCGGCGGCGAACTCCTGCACCGGGGTGTTGTGCATGTACTCGCCGAGATGCGAGCCGATCAGCACCAGGCAATCCGTGTTCGCGATATCGGTGCGTTCCGGCGAACCCACGACATCGCCAAAGGTGAGCTCGAATCCGACGTCGCGCGCCCCGCGGCACTGGGCGAAGGCCGGCTCGGCCATGTTGGGGGAGCCGAAAGCCTTGAAGACGTGCCGGAAGAAGCCACCCCCCAGACCGTGCGCGAACAGTGCCATCGCCTCCGCCCCGTGCTCGGCCTTGATCCGTTGCATCCGCTGCGCGATGTAGTCGAACGCCTCGTCCCAGGTCACCTCCTGCCATTGGTCCTCGCCGCGGCGGCTGACGCGGATCAACGGGGCCCGCAGCCGGTCGCGGTCGTAATGGGCCCCCACCCCGCCGGTGCCGCGCGGGCACAGCCGCCCGCGGCTCAGAGGATCGGCCGGGTTGCCCTCGATCTTCCACAGACGGCCGTCGCGCACGTAGGCGATCGCGCCGCATTTCCAGAAGCACACATCGCAAAACGTGGGGATCTTGCGCACCCCGGAGCGCGCGACCTTCGTCACCCGGTCCGCCACCGCCCCGCCCAGCTTGCCCGCAACTCCCGCCGCCGCCAGGGCGCTGGCGGTGATCTTGAGAAAGCGGCGGCGGGAGAGGGAAGTCATGACACGGACGCGGGCGGACGATTCAGAAGAAATGGGAGAACATCACCTGCCCGTTGAGCTGACTGTGATGAATGGTGATGCCGTAACCGCTGGTCCGGGTGGTTTCGAACCCGCGGGTGACCGACAGATCGACGCTCGACTGGTCTGAGATCTTCCAACCGAAGCCGGCGGAGACGTGCTTCTCGACAATCGCGGGAAACAGGCAGTTGAGATAGGCGTCCGGCACCGGATCGTCGCCGAAGTTCGCGCCGACGCGGAGGGTGAGGCGCTCGGAGGCCGCATAGGCAACGCCGAGCATGATGACGGTCTGGTTCTTCCAATCCTGAAACAGGACCGCATCCAGGTTCTGGCCGGCGAAGGCGCCGTTGGCCGGGTCACCGGAAGCCTGAAAGGTCAGGTGGAACTGCTTCATGACCTCCCGCCAGAAGATCTCCCGGATGTCCGCGGTCAGCATCCAGCGCGCATCCGGGTGCCAGGCCACGCCGGCCGCCAGGAGCGCCGGCCACTCGAAGTCCTTCACGCGGAAATCTCCCACCAAGCTTTGCGCCATCGCACCCATGCCGGGGAGGTTGAGCTGAAACGACAGGTGGTTCCCGTCCGCCTTGAGGTCGGAGAGTTCGGTCTCGGTGTGGTAGGTGAGGCCGAAGGCGAGGTCCTTGGTCGGTCGATAAAGCAGGCCGATCTTGCCGGCGTAGCCGTAGCCGCGCGCCCGGCCGGTAAACGGATTGCCGTTCGAGAAGTCGAAGTACGCGTAATCAACCGAGGTGCCTTCCGGCATCATCTGCATGATCTGGCCGAAACTCTGGACGATGGTGCCGGAGGCCCGCCCGAAATGCTGCGAGGTCGGCGTCACGAGGTCGAAGAACTGGGCGCCGCTCATCGCCATGCGCAGGTCCATGCCGGCCCAGACGAAATCCACGGTCGCGGCGAGGGTGAGCTTGTCGTTGACGTTCCAGGCCACCGGCGCGATCAGCCGGCCCACCGACACCTCGGTGCGGTTCTCCAGGTTGAATCCCAGTCCCCGCCAGGAATCCGGGCTGTACTGGCAGCCCATGCCGCCCTGGCCGAACATGCCCAGACCATAAACCAGATCGCCGGCGCGGCGCGTGTAGCCGAGCGCCGGCATGAAAAACGCGGTGGACTCCGATTTCGCGCTCTGGCCGGCCGGATTCACCGACTTGATGTCGGGGCTGAGCACGCCGAGCGCGAGATCGAGGCGGGCGCCCGGGCCCTGCAGACCCAGCGTGGCCGGGTTGTTGATCACCGCGGCCGTGCCGTTGTCGTACGCCATGGAGGTCCCGCCCAGCGCGGTCGCCACCGGGCCGTAGCCCTCCATATTCATGCCATTGGTGGCCCGGAGCGCGGGGGCGCCCAGGAGGGTTGCCAGGATCGCCAGCGCGATCGTTGAACGCCGGGGGAGAGGGGGAGTCTGGTGCATGGGTTGAAGCCGGGCTGGCGGTCCGACCGGCGGTCCGTCGGGTGCGACGAAAATCAGCCGGCCTTATCTCTTGCCAACCCAGTATGCACATATCTGCATATCCTTGTAACCGGGTCAACGAAGTGTCTGGCTGGGAGCATGACAAATAAGCCCCGTCCGCTGACTGATGAAGCGATGGTTATGATCGCCCGCCGCTTCAGCGTCATGTCCGACCCCATGCGGATCCGGCTTCTGCACAGCCTCCACGACGGGGAGAAGAACGTGAGCGCGCTCGTCCGCCTGAGCGGGGGCAGCCAGACCAACGTTTCGCGCCATCTGCAGACCCTGGCCGACGCCGGCATCGTCGCCCGCCGGCGGGCGGGCGCCCAGGTGTTTTATGCGATCGACGATCCGACGATCTTCGATCTTTGCGATCTCGTATGTGGCAGCCTGGAAAAGCAGCACACGGTGCGCGCCGGGCTCCTGGCGCGGCGGCCGGCCAAATGACCGGCCCGGCGGCGGGGGTCAGACGTTGACCGCCATGCTGTAGGCCCGGAAGAACTCGTCAGTAAGCGGGTGGCGCATGCCGAGGTGCTTGAATGTCGCGAGCGTGGCCGCCTTGGCGTGACCATGGTCGAAGCCGGGTTGGTCCTGGAGCACGGCGATGAACGCCCGCAGGGCCTCGGCGTAACGCTGGGCGCGCAACGCCCGGATCCCGGCGAGATACTGGTCGCGCAGCGGCGAGGCGGCCACCTCGGCCGGCGGCTGGTCGACCAAGGCAAACAGGCGGGCGAACTCGCGGACCAGCGTCACCGTGTCCTCCCACGGGTTCGCCGGCGGGAGCTCGGCGATGAGGGCCACGGCTTCGTTGGGCGAGGAAAACACGAGGGCGCGCGCGGTGAGCGCGGCCAGCTCGTTGTCGTCGGGATTCGCCTCGGCCAGCGGCCGCAGGAGGGCCGCGGCTTCCGCGGCCCGGCCGGCGTGCAAGAGCTCGCGCCCCGTCGCCATGGCCTCGCGCTTGGGCGTGGGCAGGTGCTCCTCCAGCCAGCGGCGCACATGGGGTTCCGGCAGCGCGCCGCTGAATTCGGCCACGACCGCCCCGTGATGGAACAACTTCACGTCGGGAATGCCGCGGATCCCGTATTCGGTGGCGAGCTCCGGGTACTCGTCGGTGTTGACTTTGACGAGCGTCCAGCGGCCGCCCGCCCCGGCGGCCAGTTTCTCCAGCACCGGCCCAAGCATCTTGCACGGCCCGCACCAGGGGGCCCAAAAATCGACCAGTACCGGCGCGGTCCGGCTGGCCTCGAGGACATCGGTGGCGAAATCAGAAAGATCGTGATTCATGAGCGGATGGGTTGGGAGGGGCCGAGGCGGGCCATCATCGTCGGTCAACGGAATTGTTTCGGTTTGCAGACCGGCAGGCCGGCGCGCTGCCAGGCGTGGAGGGTGCCGGCATTGGCGGTCTTGAAGCCCTCGGCGGCCAGCACCCGCGCGGCGGAGGAACAGCGGGCCCCCGAGTGGCAGTACATGATGATCTCCCGGCCCTCGACCTTGCTGAGAAAGGGCTGCCATTGCCGGCGCGCCCCCATCAGGTCGCTGAACGGCAGCAGCACCGCCTTCTGGGCCACGCCCCGGGCCCACTCGGCGGGCTCGCGGACATCAACCAGGAAGGCCTGTTTCTGTTTGACCAATTGCGCCGCTTCCGCGGGCGCCACGCGGCGGACACCGGATCCCCCCGGCGCGGCCAAGAATGAGAATAGGCGGCTGAACAGGCTCATGGCGTGGTCACACAATGTTCATCGGCCGCCGCCGGCGGCGGCGGTGGTTCATGTTTTCGGGCATGGGTCATATAATAGATGAGCGGCACGGCCAGCGGGCTGATCAGCAGCGACGCGATGGCGCCGAACAGAAGGGAGATCGCGAGACCCTGGAAGATCGGGTCGGCGAGAATGACGCTGCCGCCCACCACCACGGCAAAAGCGGTCAGCATCATCGGCCGGAAGCGGACCGCCCCCGACTCGATGCAGGCCTCGCGCAGCGGGCGGCCGTGGCTCAGCCGCAGCTCAATGAAGTCGACGAGAATGATCGAGTTGCGCACCACAATGCCCGCCCCGGCCATGAAGCCGATCATCGAGGTGGCCGTGAAGAACGCGCCCAGCGCCCAATGGGCCGGCAGCACTCCGACCAGCGAGAACGGAATGACCGTCATCACGATGAAGGGCGTGGTATAATTTTTGAACCAGCCGACCATCAGCATGTAGATGAGGATGAGGACCGCACCGAAGGCCAAACCAAGGTCGCGGAACACCTCGATGGTCACCTGCCACTCGCCGTCCCATTTCATCGCCGGTTCGACCGTGCTAAACGGCAGGGTGGCGTTGTAGATCTGGACGTGACGCTGCGTGCCGCCGAAATCGCGGCCGTTGAGCAGCGCCAGCGCCTTGTTCATCTGCAGAATCGCGTAGACCGGGCTTTCGATCACCCCGGCCACGTCACCGGTGACATAGATCACATTCTTCAGGTTCTTGTGGTAGATGTTTCGTTCGCCGACCGTGCGTTCCAGGGTGACGAGTTCGCGCAGCGGCACCAGCGGCGCCTGCGGATTCAGCTCCGAGCGCACCGGCAGGGCCAGCAGGTCTTCGGGCCGGGCGCGCATCGCCCGCGGCAGCTCCAGGACCACCGGCACGTCCTCGCGTTCGCGAGGGGCGTGCAGCAGCGTCGCCGGGTAGCCCTGCACCGCCATCTGCACCGTGCGGGCGATTGCCGCTTCGGTGATGCCGTGCAACGCCGCCTTGGCCTTGTCGACGCGGAAGATCGTCTTGGGCTGCTCCCTTTCGACGTACCAGTCGACGTCGACCACGCCCGGAGTGGAACGGAAGATCTGACGCACCCTGGCGGCCAGATCGAGCCGCGCTTTCGAGGTCGGCCCGTAAATCTCGGCCACCAAGGTCTCCAGTACCGGCGGTCCGGGCGGCACCTCGGCAACCGCGACCGCCGCGTCATACTTCGCGGCAATGGCCGCGAGGCGCGGGCGCACGCGCTTGGCGATCTCGTGGCTCTGGGCGCTCCGTTCGTCCTTGGGCACGAGATTCACCTGCAGATCCCCG
>JBJKRD010000158.1:0-6114 GCA_046704925.1 Opitutaceae bacterium
TGCGCGACGGTCAGGCGCTGCAGCGGATTGTCCCGGTGGACAAAGATGGCCAACGCATAGGACTTGTGGGGCACATCAAAGCTCCCGGTGGCGACCGCGATTCCGACCGGCAGCAGCAACGAGCGCCGATAGATGCCATAGGTCTCATAGGTGTAGACCTCCCGTCCCATCAACGCCAGGTCGGCGACGTTCACGTCGAGCCCGAATTGGGCCGACGCCGTGCCCCGGAGGTGATCCACGAAAAAGACGCCGGGTTGGTACCGATGGAAGCCCGCCTCCCAGCGCTCCATGACCGCCGCCATTTGGTTGTTGCCCCAGCTGCGAATCACCCCGGAGACCTGCCCGGTCGCTTTGTAATCGGGGAGGCCCGTGGCTGCGCCGGCCCGGAGCGAAGGCACGAGTAACGAGGCGGCGGCCAAGAGGAAGCCGGGGAGATAAAACGGAGACGGTTGACGGCGGCGCATGGCGGTCAGTCCAGCTTCGACCGTTGTTCCAGGGCGGCCGCCGGCGTCAGTGGAATGTACATACCGTCCTCCACGACGTCCCGTTGCCCCTGCCGGTCGAGAATGTAGGTGAGGAATTCCTTGAGGCGCGGCGAAAGGGGCCGCCCCGGCGGGCGGTTGAGGTAGATGAACACGGCGTTGGCCAGCGGGTAGGTCCGCCGGTAGATTGTCTCGGCGCTGGCGGCGATGTAGGGACCCCCGGCCTGGGCCGCAATGGCGAGAGGCTTGACGTCGGGATTCTGCCGGATCTGCCGCATGAAATTGAAACCGATCGCGTACCGGTCGTGAGCGACGGCCTCCACAATCTGCCGGTCGGCCGGGATTTCGCTCCCGCCGCGCACCATTTCATTGAGCGCGGGATTCCATTTGTCACCGCCGTGGAAGACGACTTGTTGGATCAGCCCCGACCACCCGCTCAGCGTGGCGTCAAAGCCGTAGAGGCGAATGGGCTGCCGCTCCCAGGCGCCGGTGAGCCCCAGCTCACCCCAGGTGCGGATATCCACGCCGGGTCCGCGGGCGCAGGCCGTCGTCCAGGTGACGCCGTTCCAACCGCCGGTGCGCTGTTCGCCGAAAATGCCGTCGAGCTGGCGCAGGGTCAGGCCCGAGAGCGGGTTGTCCTTGTTGACGAAAAAGATTGGCGCCGGGGTGTTGCCCTTGCCGTGATCGAAGCCGCCGGTGGCGAACATGATCTCGAGCATGTCGTAGCCGTAGACGCCCTCGAACGCCTTGCGGTCCGAGCGCCAGGCGGCGTGCCCCATCAATGCCACGTCGGCCGTACCTGCGACCAGGCCATTGATGCCGTTCGGGACAAAGTAATCGCTGAAACGAACGAGAGGATGGCTCTTGCGAAAACCATCCTCCCAGAGATGCACGAGATGCTGGACGAGCTCATTGGCGTGGATGCGAATCACGCCGTGCATCTGGGCGTCCCCGGGGCAGGCCGGCAGGTCCGACAGTTCGTACGACGGCGCCGCGGCGCAAAGGATGCCGGCGAGAGGCGCGACCAACAGGGCGAGGGCGGGGCGGAATCCGGCCCGCCGCCCGCGCCCCGCCCTTGGAAACACGACATGGAACGGAGAGAACAGACGGACCCGGACTGGGAATCGCGATTGCACCGTGGCCTCACTGGAGCTTGGCGAGTTGCCGCGCGGCATCGTCGGGGCTCAACGCCAGAAAGCCATCGACGGGCGTCAGGGCGGCGATGATGCTTTGGCCCTTGGGCGACAGAACGAGACGGAGATATTCCTTGATCCACGGCTCGAGTGGGTGGCCGGGAGCCCGGTTGACCATGAGGTGCAGGGCGCCGGCAAGCGGCGAAAGCTCACCCATGCGGCCCCGGGACGGCGGGGTGCCTTCATCCGCCGCAAGGGGCAGCCAGCGCACTCTGGCGCCCAGCTCGGCCTTACGTTCCCAGCCCATGTCGGGCGGCCACCACCCGACGAAGCCGATGCCGAATGGATCCTGCGCCACCGCGTCCATGACGTCGGCGGTCGAGGGCAGAAACTCGGCACGGCGCGTCCAAGGGAAACCGCCCCATTTCATCCGGGTGGTGGACAGGATCGGCATTCCGCGGAGGGCCGGGAGGTAGACGTGGATCGCGCGATGGGCCCAGTCGCCGCCATGGTCACCAAGCGCGCCTTCATCGCCGCTGATCTGGTTCCAGTAGGTGGTGTCGCCGCCGGGCGAACCGGTCGTGAAGATGCTGACCACCTCCCGGACCGTGAGCGACGGCAACGGGTTGGCAATGTTCACCCAGATGCCGGGCGGATATTTCCCG
This sequence comes from Opitutaceae bacterium, assembly GCA_046704925.1. Classification (GTDB taxonomy): domain Bacteria; phylum Verrucomicrobiota; class Verrucomicrobiia; order Opitutales; family Opitutaceae; genus Fen-1467. The sequence continues at coordinate 2,281 of JBJKRD010000158.1, forward strand.
CCAGGGAACTCATCCGGACTCGGATTGTTATCCCAGCCGATGCGGATGTCCGTCACGGGGTACCCATACCGCGACGCAAAAGCGTCCTCATCCCGAAAGCTGGCCTCCCGCGCCATGGGGCCGAAGGCCGACTTCCCCGACGTCAGTCCGCTCATGGCAAGCGACGAGCCGTACAGGTCCATGGTGAAGCGGAACTCGGGGTGCGCTTTCGAGAAGAGGGCGTTGAACCGCTCCAGCAGCGGGCGCATGATGTCGTTGCCGGCGATATATATGGATCCGTCGGGCCGGACGTAGGGGGCGCCGGCGGGAAACGGCACGCCGGCAGGCGGCGCTTCGGCCGCCGCCCGCGCGAACGGCCGCAGGCAAGCCGTGGCGGCCACGGCGAAGCAGGCTCGGGCCAAAACCAGCAGGGGGAAGCAACGGGTGCGCATCGGATCCATGGGTGGCTGAGGCGAAGTCAAAGCTCGAAGGTTCGCCTCATTGGAGCCGGCGCCGCTCCGCCGCGGCGTCGGTGGCGCTCAGGGGAAGGTAGCCGAGCGGGTCGTCAGCCACGGCTTGTTGCCCCTCGCGGGAAAGCACCAAGCGCAAGTATTCCCGTACGAACGGGTCGAGAGCCTGTCCCGGCAGGCGGCGGGCGTAGAGGTAAAGGCAGCGGTCGTATGGATAGCGGTCGGCGGAGAGATCCGCCGCGCTGCCGCGCGACGGCGCGGCCCATACGCTTCCGGAGACAGCAAGAACTTTCAGGTCGGGGGTCACCCGGTTCAGCTCCGTGAGGCCGATCGCCAACGGATCCCGCGCCACGCTTTGCGCCACCCCGGCATAGGTGGGCGCGGTCTCGTAATTTCCCGGAGGCGGCGAGCCGTCGAACCTTCCCCAATACCAGGTTTGGGCAAAACTCGGATCTTCGGAGGGATAATGGTCGCTGGCCGGCAGGCCCCAGGGATGGATCTCCCGGCCGGCCAATTCGCCGCGGAGGCCCAGCTGGCGCCAATGGGTAAGCTCGGTTTTCCGGTCGCCGACCGTGAAGATCCGCGCCACCTGTCCGGCCGTGATGTGGTCGAGGGGATTGCGCTGTGGCACGACGATGGCGATCGGACTGACGGAAGCCGCGGGCGCAAGCGAGCCGTGGGCGACCCGGATGCCGAATGGCGGAGCCTTGACCAGGATTTTGTACGGTCCCGCGGCGCCCTGGAGAAAGGGCGTACCCACCGGAGCGAAAGCGGTGGCATCGTAGGTCAGGGTTTGCAGGGCGGCCAGGTCGTCGCACTTGACGAAGCGGAAGGTGACACCGGGATGGGTTCGCGCGAAAATCTCGTTCCATCGCGCAATCATCCCGGCCATGTCGCCGAAGCCGACGATCTGGATGGACCCGTCGGGCAGCACATAGCCCGCGCCTTTGGGCGGGGCGGCGGGGCGCGGGTCGTAGGCCGGCAGGGCCGGATCCACGGCCTCGGCGGCCATCAGGCCGGCCGCGGCGGCGAGACCCAGGAGGCCGGCCATGCACGCGGCCGTCGGCCCCCGCGGGAATGAATGGAAGTCTCGCAACGGCATGGGGTATTCGAAGTTCGGCGTGTTGCCGGCGGTAGCGGCGTCAGTCGAGCCGCTGGCGCTGCTCGCGGTCAAGTGCCGCGGTCAACGGCATGAAATCTCCGTCCTTGGCCACCGCCTCCTGGCCCTGACGGCTGAAGATGTATTCGAGAAACTCCCGCAGCTGCGGATCGACCGCCCGGCCGGGGGCGCGATTGATGTAGAGCCATACGGAGCGGGTCAGCGGGTAGGTGCGGTTCGCGACATTGGCCACGGTGGGCGCGACATATGGCCCGGCCGCGGTCCGAGCGATGGCCAAAAACTTCGCGTTCGGATTCGAGGTGCCTGCACCGGCAAGGGCGATGCCATAGCGATCCGCCGCGAGGGCGGCGACGATCTGTTGCCCGGCCGTGATCGTCCGACCGTCGCGTTCGGTGCGGTCGTCGAAAAGCCGGGTATTCTCGTTCCAAAGCAGGCTGCCCTGCATGACCTCTTGGGAGAAATAGAAGGCTGGCGCGGCATCGAGCAGGCCCTGATAGATCGTGATCGGGCGGGCGGCCCAGTCTCCGGTCAGCCCGAGCTGACCCCACGTCCGGATATTCTGTCGTTCTCCCCGCAGATGTTCGGCGCCGAATATGGCGTCGAGTTGATCGTAGGTCAGGCGGGCCAGCGGGTTATCGCGGTGCACGAAGATGCCGAGAGCGTCGCATTTGTCCGGATCCGTGTAGGCGCCGGTCATCACCTGGAGGCCGAAAGGTTGGCATTTCATCACCCGGCGATAGCCGGCCAACTCCAGAGGCCGGATCTCCCGCCCGAGAAAGCCGATGTCCGCCGTCCGGGTGTAGAGGGCGCCGATGGCGGTGGCGCTGCTGACGAGATGGTCCTCAAACCGGACCCCCGGCTGAAAGGTTTGAAAACCCTCCTCCCAAGCCTTCATCACATTCCGCACGAACACATGGCCCCAGGTCCGGATGGTGCCGGAAACCTGGCTCTGCGGGTGGTAGGTGGGCAGGGCGGAAAGATCGACAGCCCGGACCGCCGGGGCGCACGCCAGGGCGCACGCGAGCCCCGCGAATACGTGCGCCGGATGGGAAACACCGCGAGAGGCTCGAGTGCGATTCATATCAAGGGGTCGGCGCAAACACCCAGATGGCCGGCTTCGCGTCGGCGTGCTGGGCCACCGCGAGGCAGTAGTGATCCGTTGCCGGAATCCACACCGCAGTGGCGGCGTGCGGTTCGGTCGGCATTCGCGTCAGCAGCTCATAATGGTCGGCATCCGCCTGTTGGTAGACATGCACGACCCCATCCAGCCCGGACACGTAGATTCGGCGGTGCCGGCCATCATAGCAGACGTCTTCCACGTCGCCTGCGGTCGGCAACGCGGCGACGCGCCGCCCGGTGGCGCTGTCCATGACCAGCAACCGCGCCGGCTCGCGGACGCCGACAAACAGTCGGTGGTCGGTTGCGTCGAGCGCAATCGAGACCGGTCTTCGGGCGTCGCCGATGTCGAAGCGCTGCCGGACCTGCCGGGCCGCCCGGTCGATCACCGCGATCTGATTGGCACCGGGCAGGCAGACGAAAAGATTCGGGCCCGCCGGATCGAGTGCCATCGCCGCGGGTCTCCAATCCGTCGGGATGTCGGCAATGAGCTGGGGGCGGTCGGCGGCAATCACGGCCACCGCGCCAAAACCGCGGTTGGAGTCGCGGCCACCGTGGTCCACGTAGAGCAGCCGCATCGCCGGATCGTAGGCCATCAGGTCGGCGCCGAGGCCGATGCCGACACTGCGTTCCACCTGCAGGGTGGTTTCGTCCAGAAAGACGCACAGGCCGCTGCGGCCGTTGCTGACGACGAGCTTGCCGAGGTTGGACAGGCAGACCACGCCCTGGTTGCGGTTGAAGGGCCCGTGGATCGCGCGCAACACACGATTCGTCCGGAGGTCGACGACTTCGAGGGTGTCGATGTCTTGGGCATTGCCGTACAGACGCGCGCCGTCGGCGTCCGCCGCAATATGGTCCCAGGTGCCCGTCATGCCCGGCACGGGGATCGTTGCCACCAGGTGCAGCCCCTCCGCCCCCTTGGCCGAGAATCCGGCGCCGGCGATCAAACCCGCCGCCAGCAAGGCGGCGAGCGGCGAAAACGGAAATCGGACTTCGCGACGCAATGGCACGGGCGAATGGGCCGACAAGCCGATGGACGTCTACGGGTTCAGCCTGCGCTACAACACCGCGATCGATTTCTGCGACCGCGTGCACCCCGGCAGCGACAAGTGGAACGAGAACATCGACGCATTCGGCAACTAGATGGGG
>JBJKRD010000159.1:0-3701 GCA_046704925.1 Opitutaceae bacterium
CGTACCTGGACACTTCCGGCCGCATCGCCTGCATCGGCGCCGAGATCAATGCTCCGTCGCCTTACCAAGTCACCCTGGCGGAGCGGAGAGCGCAGGCCACGGCGCGACACGTGGAGGCCGGTCGTGACCGGCTGTTGGACGAAGCCGGCCGGATGCTGAAGCCGCAGGCGATCGGTCGCGGAGGACAGGCCGGCGGCCTCGTGATGTTGAGCCCGGGCGCCGTCCGGCCCGGCGTGCCGCTGCGGGTGGTGGTGACGCTGGGCACCGAGACCCACGAGTTCCTGTTTGACGTGGGCCGCTGAGCCACGCTCGGCGGCCTGCGGGTCGGCGTGCCGGGTGGCGCAGGTTTCCCGCCCCGCGGTGGCGGCGGGACCGGCCTGCATCAGTCAGAGGAGCCGGCAAGATGCCTGCGCTACGATGCGCGGGCCAGGTTGGCATCTCTCCCGCGGATTCGCGCGCCAAACCCAAAGCCATGGGACTCCGTCCTGCGGTTGCTTTCAGCCGGCGCCTCTGGCAGGCTTCCCGCGTGATCGCGTCGGTCCAGTTCCGGCATTTCAAGGCGCTGCGCGCGACAAGCCTGCGGCTGGAACCGTTCAACCTGGTCATCGGGCCCAACGGCAGCGGCAAGACCAGCCTGGTGCAGGCGCTGCTGCGGTTGCGCACGCTGGCGCGGGTGCCGCCACCGGGCGGCAAGACCGCGGGCGATCCCGCCCGCCCCGGCCCGGCGCCGGAGATCATCTTCCGTTTCACCCCGCCCGAGGCGGACATCGAGGTTCGCCTGGGCTGCCGGTCCGACGCGGTGTGCGACCTGCTGGAGGCGCGGCATCCGGACACGGACGAGGCGCGGCGGCGCTGGGAGGCGCTGCGTTCGCGCCTGGGCGGCATCCGGGCCTACCTGCTCGACCATTATGCGATGGGCGAGCCGGTGGCGCGGGCGGACGGTGGCGAGCTGGCGTCGAACGCCCGCAACCTCGCCGCGGTGCTGGCCGCCATGCGCCGCGAGCGGCCCGAGGATTTCGCCCGGCTGGAGGCGGAGTTCCGGCGGACCCTGCCGGACTACGCCGCGATCGAGCTGGTCGAGCTGCCGGACGACCGCCTGCAGCTCGGCCTGCGGCTGGCCGAGGGGAACGAATTGATCCTCGCGGACAACGCTTCGCAGGGGGCGCTGTACACGCTGGCCATCCTCGCGTTGTCGTTTGCCGCCCGGCCGCCGGCGGTGCTGTGTCTGGAGGAGGCGGACCGGGGCATGCATCCGCGCCTGCTGCGCGAGGTGCGCGACGCGCTGTACCGGCTGAGCTATCCGGCCAGTTTCGGCGAAAAGCGGGAGCCGGTGCAGATCGTGGCGACGACGCACTCGCCGTTCCTGTTGGACCAGTTCCGGGAACACCCGGAGGAGGTCGTCATCGCCCACAAGCGGGGCCGCGAGGCGACCTTCGAGCGACTGAGCGACCGGCCGGACGTGGGGGAGATCCTGGCGGAGGGCTCGCTGGGCGACATCTGGTACAGCGGCATCCTGGGTGGCGTGCCGGAGGATTGAAAACGGGATGCACCGCCGGGTTTTACAGGAGGAAACGGAGAAAACAGAGTGCGCGAATGCGCTCGCGAAGAACCGCCGGTTTTACCGTGGCAGGTCAGCTGGGTGGAACCGGCGCTCCGCGCCGGTTCGGGCCCGGTCGGCCCCGCCGGCAGGTTACCCTCCGTTACCGCCTGTGAACGGCCGGTCGTAAGATGAAGGTCGCCCTGTTGAGCGAGTCGCCGGCGGACGAAGCCGCCCTGCAGGTCCTGGTCGAGGCCGTGCTCGCGGAGTCGGTCGCGCTGGTCAAACCCGGCCTGCGGGCCCGGGGCTGGCCGAATGTCCTGCAGGTGCTGCCCGCCATCCTGCGCCACCTCCATTTCAACACCGACGCCGAAGTGCTCGCGGTGGTGGTCGACTCCGACGATTCCGTGGTGCACTCGGCCGAACACGAGATGCCGGGATACCATCACCCCCTTTGCCGCCTCTGTCAGTTGCGGACGGTTTTTCACAAGGTGCAGCGCCGTTTTCCGCGGCTGCACCATCGCGACCGGGTGCTGCGCGCGGTGGGGATCGCCGTGCCGGCCATCGAGGCCTGGTACCTCTGCGGCCAGGATCCGCAGGTGACCGAGCTGGCATGGGTCGAGGGCCAGGCGCAGGGCCGGATTCCCTATACGCGGCGCGACCTCAAGTGGCGGGTGTATGGCACGGACCGGCCAGGCCTGGCGTTTGAGATTCGGCGGGCCCTGGAGTGCGTCCGGCGCCACCAGCGCGATCCGCGGCGGCTGGAGACCGATTTTCCGAACAGCTTCGGGCCGCTGGCGCGCGATCTGCGAAACGGGCGCGATCACGGGCGGGGAAACGGCGAGGCCGCCTGAACCGGCGGGCGGCTGCCTGTCAGGATCCGCCGCCGTCCGGGCGCAAGACCATGGTCGTCCGGCTGATCAGGTTGCCGCCGACGGTCATGGTGATGACCTCGCGGACCAGCCCGGTGCCGAGGACATAGTGGCGTTCGCCGACGATCTTCGGGCTGTCGTTGCCACCCTGCTCGAGCACGACGAGGAATTCGCGCGGGTGACCGGCGCCTGCGTCGGGGTTGAGGCACCATTGCCGGCAATGCTGCTGAAAGGATCCGTCCGCGGCGTTGTTGTCCCACTCCTGGTAGGTCGACACGGGTGTGGCCAGCAGGATTTGCGGCGGATTGAGGTGGAGGTCCTGACCCTGGACCCGGCGTTCGGTGGCGACCAGACCTCGGTCATCCAGCCGCCACCATTCCTCGCTCACAATCTGGCCGTTGCGGACCAGTGTGAGGTGGGAACCGGTGGAAGCCATCCGACCCGCCGTCATCACGACCGTGGCATGAAACCGCCCCTCGGCGTCCTTGGTCGCACCGGGGAGGTTGATAGTGACCCCCGCCCCGGCTTTTTGAGTGAAATCGTAGGTCCATTTGCGTCCGTCGGTCAGGGGAATCAGCGGTCCGGCCGTCGACCCCGTCAGGGTCTGGCGGTGGACGACGGTGACCTCGGCGCTCTTCCACGGCCGGCCGTCGGCAGTGACGACGATGCGGTAACTGCCGGTGGGCAGCACGCCGGGCTGGGTGTAGTGGAACACGCCCTCGTGCCGCCCGGCGAGGTCCATGGCGGCCTCGGTGATCTTGTAGTTGGGCGGGGCGGCCGGGCCGACATCGACGGCGATCCAGGTCGACACCAGCCGAGAGTACTTTTCTCCGGCCGCGAGGTGGAAGACGCCGAGCATTTGTTTGCCCTCAGCCGGCACGACGGCGTTCGCGGCGATGGGTTGGTAGTCACCGGTGCAGGCGAGGCAAGGGACCAGGGAATCCTCGTCCGCGGCGCGGGCCAGGGGCAGACAGGCGAGCGCGATCAGGGCCGCCAATGGCGGGCGGTGCAGTCGGGGTCGAAAGTTTGCATTCATGAGCCTTCGTTCCGCCTGCCACGCGGCGGTCAAAACTCGGTGATCTGACCGGCGGCCACCGTCACCTTCCCGCGCTGGCCGTTCACCATCACCTCGTAGTCGCCGGCTGGCAGGCAGAAGTCGCGTGAGCCGTACGCGTCGTTCAACGAATCCTTGCCGCCGGGTTCGTACACGGTGAAGTGCGTGTTGTGCTCGCCCTCGACCCGCAGCACGCCGACCTGCATGCGGCTTTCCTCCCGGGATTGCACGACCACAC
>JBJKRD010000160.1:0-6356 GCA_046704925.1 Opitutaceae bacterium
CCTGTGCCCGGCGCGCGACTTCGCTGCCGATGCGGCCGAGGCCGACGATCCCGAGCACCTTCCGGTGCAGTTCGAGCCCCGAGTAGCTCTTGCGGTCCCACTTGCCGTCGCGCATCGAGGCGGCGGCCTGCGGCACCGGGCGCGCGCCGCACAGCATGTGGGTAAAGGTGAGTTCGGCGGTGGCGATCGTGTTGCCCGACGGCGTGTTCATCACGACCACGCCACGCTCCGTGGCCGCCTCGACGTCGACGTTGTCCACCCCCACGCCCGCCCGGCCGACGACCTGAAGCTTCGGGGCGGCCGCGATGACTTCCGCCGTGATCCTGGTCTCGCTGCGCACGGCGATGGCATGCACGTCCTTGACCAGCTCGAGCAATTTCTCCCGCGGAGAACCATACGCCTCAACCACTTCGAAACCCGGCTGATTGCGAAGGAATTGCACGCCCTTGGGGGAGATTTTGTCCGCGACGAGGACTTTCATGGGAAGCTGTGACGGAAGAGCCCTCGGCCCCGGATGGCAACACCGGAGATGGGAGGGGGGACCGACGTCCGACACGCAACCCCCAACGCCCAACTCTGAACTGGGTGGCGAGTACGAATCCCTTCCCGCCCTGCCAATCGTCGGAATCGCCACGGCCCGCCTTGCGGTTTCCTTTGCCTCCGGCTTCCGAGGTTGTTTCCGTGGGCGGGTGACGCCCCCACCCGACCTCCCCGCCTCCGAGCGCCTCGCCCGGCAGATCCGATTCATCGTCGAAGTCGACCGGCTGAAAGAGATTTTCCGCCAGACGGTCCTGATCCACAGCCGCCGGGCTGAAAACGACGCCGAGCACTCCTGGCACCTCTGTCTGATCGTGCTGACCCTCGCGGAGCACGCCAACTGGCCGCAACTCGACGTGCTCCGCGTGTTGAAGATGCTCATCATCCACGATCTGGTGGAGATCGATGCCGGCGACACCTTCGCATACGATACGAAGGGCATGGCCGACCAGCACGCGCGGGAAGCCGTCGCCGCCGACCGCATCTTCGGCCTGCTGCCGCCCGACCAGGGGCGCGAATTCCGCGCGCTGTGGGACGAGTTCGAGGCCCGGCAGACGTCCGAGGCCAGATTCGCCGCGGCGGTCGACCGCTTCCAACCGATGCTGCTGAATTGCCGCACCGAGGGCGCGGCCTGGCGCCGGCACGGCATCACCCGCGACCGGGTGCTCGCCCGCAATTCGTACATCGCCGAGGGTTCCCGCGCGCTCTGGGCCTACGCGGAAAACATGATCAACGAGGCTGTGGCCGCCGGCAACCTGGCCGGCTAGGAAGCGGCGCGGACCACGTTTTCGGGGCTGACATCCGCCCGCGGGCCGGAAACCATCCAATCGCGCCCCGCCCGGCTTATGGACGAAAAGCATTCCGGCATCGGCATTGCGTCCTTCGCGATCTCAATCGCGGCGGGACTGATGCTCCTGGGGCTGTTCGTGGTCGCGGGCATCCTTCACGACGCTCTGCAGGGACCGCATAACCGCGGCCAGATGGCGGTGGGGTTCGCCGCCATGGGCCTCATGGCCCTCGACGCCGTGGCATTCGGCCTCGGGATCGCCTCGCTGTTTCAACCCAGACGCAACAAGGTTTTGGGCATTTTGGGCCTCGTTTTCTCCGGCTTGGCGCTGCTCGGCACCCTCGGGCTGATCCTCATCGGCCTGGTCGTGGCGGGACGGCTTTAGCCCGGGGCGGCGCCCGCTTCGCGTGACGACCCAAAGGCCGGGCGCCGGGCGGCCGGCCGCCGTGGCGGGATTCGGCCGACCCCCAAAGAGTGGCCATCCCATTTGCGGAGATACCCATTGCCAGATATCATCCGCCTGCCCGGCCATTGCGGTGCCACCCCCACCGGCCACCGCGCGGCGATCACCTCCCGATCCCCCGCGGGCCCCGCGCACGACCACCATCCTTCAACCACAAAAGGGAACGAGATCATGACTTCGGCAAAATCGCGCACGACCGGCGGCCGCGGCCGCCGTTACGAGAGCGTCATCGACACCATCGGGGATACCCCCTGCATCCGGATCAACCATCTGGCGCCGGCCCACGTCCGCCTGTACGTGAAGGCCGAGTTCTTCAACCCGGCCGCCTCGGTGAAGGACCGCCTCGCCGTCAGCATCATCGAGGAGGCCGAGCGCCGCGGCGACCTCAAACCCGGCCAGACGGTGGTGGAGGCCACCAGCGGCAACACCGGCATCGGCCTCGCCATGGTCTGCGCGGCGAAGGGCCATCCGCTCGTCGTCACGATGGCCGACAGCTTCTCGATCGAACGGCGCAAACTGATGCGCTTTCTCGGCGCCAAGGTGATCCTGACGCCCCGGGCCGCCAAGGGCTTCGGCATGTATCAAAAGGCCAAGGAGCTGGCCGATGCCAATGGCTGGTTCCTCGCCCGGCAGTTCGAGACCGCCGACAACGCCAAGGTGCATGAGAACACCACCGCCCGGGAAATCCTCGCCGATTTTGCCGGCGAGCGGCTCGATTACTGGGTCACCGGCTTCGGCACCGGCGGGACGCTCACCGGCGTGGCCCGGGTGCTGCGCAAGGAGCGCCCCGACACCAAAATCATCCTCAGCGAGCCCGCGAACGCCGCCATGGTGGCGTCCGGAGTCGCGCAGCAGCGTGCGGCCGCAAACGCCCCCGCCGGCAGCCATCCGACCTGGCAGCCCCACCCCATCCAGGGCTGGACCCCGGATTTCATCCCCTACGTCCTGCAGGAAGCCATCGACAAGAAATACTTTGACCAATTGGTGTCGGTGACCGGCCCGGCCGCCATCGAATGGTCGAACAAGCTCGCCCGGCAGGAAGGCATCCTGACCGGGATTTCCGGTGGCGCCGGCTTTGCCGCCGCGATGCAAATCGCCGAAAAAGCCGCCGCCGGCTCGGTGATTCTGTGCATGCTGCCCGACACCGGCGAACGCTACCTGTCCTCGCCGTTGTTCGAAAAGATCGCCGAAGGCATGACGGAAGAGGAAACCGCCCTGTCCCTCTCGACCCCCGGATTTCATATGCCCCCGGCCTAGCCGGGCGCGCAACCCCCGGCCGCCGTCGGGAGATGAAATCGACCGGCGCCGCACCGGGGCGGCCCGGCTCGATGACCTCAGTCCGCCCCCGCAACCCGCACTTCATGCCCAAGCCGAAACCTTCCCGCCCCGGCCAGCCGGTCGCGGGCCGCATCCGCACCGCGGGTCGATATGCGCCCATCGAAGTCACGCCCGAGCGGTTCCGCGCCGCGGGCCACGCGTTGATCGACCGCCTGGCCGACCTGCTGGCCGACCTCCGCGGCCGCCGGGTCACGGCGGGCCTTCCGGTGAGTCAAATCCGCCGGATGATCGATGCGTCCGCACCCATGCCCGACGACGGCGCCGATTTTGAAACGCTGCTCGCGCAAACGACCGACCGCCTGGTCCGGCACTCGCTCTACAACGGCCATCCCAAATTTCTCGGGTACGTCACGTCGTCCCCGGCGCCCATCGGCATGCTGGCCGATTTGCTGGCGGCCGCGGTGAATCCCAACGTGGGCGCGTGGGCGCTGTCCCCGGTCGCGACCGAGATCGAGGCCCAGACCGTCCGCTGGATCGCCGAACTCATCGGGTACCCCGCCGACGCGAGCGGCCTGCTCGTGAGCGGCGGCAACGTGGCCAATTTCGTCGGCGTCTACACCGCTTTGCGCGCGGTGTTTCCCCGCGACGCCGCCGGGCGCGCCGCCGGCCCGACGCCCGGAGCGACGATCTACGCCTCCACGGAGACGCACACCTGGATCGAAAAGGCGATCGACATGTTCGGCCTGCCGAAGGATGCCCTCCGGTCCATCGGGGTCGATGCGGAGCGGCGCCTGCGCCTGGCGGAATTGGCGTCGCGCCTCACGGCCGACGGACAGGCCGGTCGCGTCCCGGTGGCGGTGATCGGCAACGCCGGCACCGTCAGCACCGGGGCCGTCGATCCGCTGCCGGGCCTGGCCGCGTTGTGTCGCCGGCACCAGGTGTGGTTTCACGTCGACGGCGCCTACGGCGGATTTGCCGCCATGGTCGACACGGCGCCGGAGGAGCTGCGCGGCCTGGCGCAGGCCGACTCGGTGGCCGTCGACCCCCACAAGTGGCTCTATGCGCCCCTGGAAGCGGGGTGCGCGCTGGTGCGTCACCCCGAGAAACAGCGGGCCGCCTACAGTTATCACCCCCCGTACTACCATTTCGGGGAGGAGGCGACGAACTTCGTGGACTATGGCCCCCAGAATTCCCGCGGTTTTCGGGCTCTCAAGGTGTGGCTGGGCCTGCGCCAAGTCGGGCGGCGGGGCTACCAGCGCATGATTGCCGACGACATCGCGCTGGCCCGGGAACTGGCCGATCGCCTCGCGCAGGATCCGGAATTCGAGGTGCACACGCACCACCTGAGCATCGTGACGTTTCGCTACGTCCCGGCGGAATACCGCGGTCGCTCCGGCGATTCCGGCGCGGAGGCGTATCTCAACGAATTGAATCAGGCGCTCCAGTCACGCCTGGAGGTCGGGGGCGAACTGTTTGTCTCGAATGCGGTGATCGACGGCCGCTACCTGTTGCGGGCCTGCATCGTCAATTTCCGCACCTCGTCCCAGGACATCGCCGAGGTTCCGGAAATCGTCACCCGGCACGGGCGCCAGGTGCACGCGGAGTTGCGGCGGGCGCCCGTTCCGCCCGGCAATCCCGCCGGTTGCGGTCTTGCGCCGTGACACGGTTGCCGTAGTCTGGACCGCGAGTTCGCCCCGAACGTTCGGCACCGGGAAAGCGAGGACAAGGCCATGCAAATGATCACCGTTCGGATCCACAAACCGGACCCCGTCAACTTCATCCTCGGGCAGACCCACTTCATCAAGACGGTCGAGGACGTGCACGAGGCCCTGGTCAACGCGGTGCCGGGCATCAAGTTTGGCCTGGCGTTCTGCGAGGCGTCGGGGAAGTGCCTGGTGCGCTGGTCCGGCACCGATCCCGACCTGACGGAACTCGCCCGCAAAAATGCGCTGGCGATCTCGGCGGGCCACTCGTTCATCGTGTTCCTGGGCGAGGGCTTCTTTCCGGTGAACGTCCTCAATGCGCTCAAGGCGGTCCCCGAGGTCTGCCACATCTTCTGCGCGACCGCGAATCCGACCGAGGTGGTGCTGGCGGTCACCGATCAGGGTCGCGGGGTGCTCGGCGTGGTCGACGGCCTGCCGCCCATGGGCGTCGAGGGCGACGCCGACATCGCCTGGCGCAAGGACTTGTTGCGCAAGATCGGCTACAAACTCTGAAACCCGCGGGCGATGGGCACGATGGGCAACGGCTGGACAACGCTGCGGGCGCTCGGAGGCGTGATTCTTGCGGGCGCCGCGATCGTGCTGGCGGCGGCCCAGCCCTCTTCCGGCAAACTGGAGGTCCAGGTTATGAAACTCACGAGCTCCGCATTTGCGGAGGGAAAACCGATTCCGATACAGTACACCTGCGACGGGGCCGCTGTCTCGCCGCCCCTGGTCTGGAGCGAGATTCCGGCGCACACCCGCAGTTTCGCGCTCATCTGTGACGACCCGGACGCCCCGGGCGGCACTTGGGTACACTGGGTGATTTACGGCCTGCCCGATACTGCGCGCGAACTGTCGGAGCGGACCGCGACGACCGAGCAACTGCCCGACGGGGCCCGCCAGGGCCTCAACGATTTTCGGCGGGTCGGCTACGGAGGTCCGTGTCCGCCGCCCGGCACACCGCACCGCTATTTCTTCAAGCTTTACGCGCTTGACGCCGATCTGCCGCTCAAGCCCCGGGCAACGAAGGCGGCCCTGTTGCGGGCGATGGAGGGCCACGTGCTGGGCGCGGCCCAGTTGATGGGCACTTACCAGCGCGGCCGGTAAACGGCGGGCGGTGCAGCTTTTCCTCCGCGAAAACACATCAGTCACCCCGAATCGTTCCTGCGAGATTCGTGTCCATTCGTGTGGACTCGTGGAAGTGTCGACCGGCCGTCTGGCGATGAGGCGCAACCGTCATGCCTGATTCCCGCACCCACCGCGGCCCGCATCCCGAGGATGCCGCCCTGTTCGCCTCTTCCGCCTGGCCGGCGCTGCAGGCCGCCACCGCGGACCTGTCCTGGCTCTTGAGCCGGCATTACGCGCCGTCCTCGGCGCTCAAGCTGGTGGGTGACCGCCACCAGCTCTCGGCCCGGCAGCGCACCGCGGTGGAGCGATGCGCCTGCGCCGACCACGATCGCGACCGGCGGCTCGCGCGCCGGATCGACGCGGACCGCCTGGCCGGCCGGCCGCTGCGCCTCGACGGCTACAACGTCCTGACCACGATCGAGGCGGCCCTGGGCGGCGGCATCCTGCTGGCCCCCCGCGA
>JBJKRD010000161.1:0-4152 GCA_046704925.1 Opitutaceae bacterium
CTCCTTGCGGTCATCGCGTTGTCACTCGGCACCACCGTCCTCATCAAAATGGGGCGGAAACGTTATCTCTGGGTGCCGCTGCTGCCGCTGGGCTGGCTGCTATCCGTGACCATGACCGCGGGCTGGATGAAAATCTTTGCCGCCGATCCCCGGCTGGGGTTCCTCAGCGCGGCCCGGGCGCTGGAGGCCAACATCGCGGCGGGCGGCACCGCCGCCCAAGCCGCCGAGTGGCACCGGCTGATCTTCAGCAACCACGTGGACGCGGTCGTCACGGGCACCTTTCTCGTCCTGGTCGCGCTGGTCGTGCTGGCGTCGGTTCGGGTGTGGGTCCAGTTGCTCGCCGGCCGGCGGACGGCGGAGTTGCACGAAGAGCCGTACGTGGCGCTGGGCACCGCCCGGGCAGCCGTCCGGTAGGGCCGCTCCGCGGCGGGGCATCCACCCGGGACGCTTGGTGACGGTCAGGGAAGCGGCAGGCGGCGGGAGGCGGTGTTGCCCGATTGATCGGCGAGGTGGATCTCGACCGACGTCGCCCCGACGACGTTCTGCACCGGCGTGCGCAACTCGAAGGTCTCCTCCCGGCCGTCGAGGATGCCATCGACCGGGTGTTGCACCAATTCGTGGTCGCCGTTGTTGAAGCTGAATTCCACCCCGTCGAGGAGCGACAGGGCATCGCGACCATGCACCGTGACGACCAGATCCGTGCCGTCCCGGTGCACGGTCGCCGCGAGAATCTCCGGCGGGGTGTGGTCCACCAGCAGGTCGTCGGTTTCGAATTCCGCCCGCAGTCGCTGCGCCGTCGGCCGCGGCGCCTGCTCGGCCGCGACGAGCCGGGTCCGGTACAGGCCGTCCGGCAATGCCGAGGTGTCAAACTGCACGAAATTGTCGGGAACCCTGACCGCGAGATCCGTCCAGGCGGTGGTGCCGGCACGCCGGATCGAGAAGGTGTAGGCGAGGGTGTCGCCATCGGCGTCGCTGACCGTCCAATAGGCGACCTGCGCGCCGGGTGACGGCACGAGCTGACTGGCCATGAAGGTGTTCTTGAGCTTCAGGGCCGCGCCTTCGGCTCCGGCGGCGGGCTGGTTCGGATTGACCATCTGCCCCAGCGTCAGGAACGGTGGCGGCCGCGGTTCCGGGGCCGGGATCAACGCGTAATTCGGCGGCAGCAGGCGGAAATCGGTGAGCACCGGCCGCCGGTCTTCCGGCAGGCTGTACAGGGTCGCCGTGTCGATCAGAAAGTCGCGGGCCGCGCTCGGGACCGTGAGGCGCAATCGCACATAGCGCCCGCGCAGACCCGGGGCGTAATAGGCGCCGTCGCGCACGCCGAGGCGGGTCCAGGCGGTCCAGCCCTCCGTTTCGTCCGCGCCGAAACTGACGCGGGCCTCGACCTGGAGGTCGTTTGGAGTGAGGTTCCGCAGCGAGTCGAAACGCAGGTTGCCCAGGTCGCCGGGGACTCCGAGATCGAGCCGCTTCGTCTCCAGTTCGCGCGGGCCCGGGCCGGCAAAGTCCAGCCGGGCGAGGCCGGGCGCGTTGTTGTGGAGCAATAGAAAGCGGCCGGCGTCGCCGGGAACCATCGCGAGGGCGTTGACCTGCGAGCCGACGCTGCCGGGGAACGTGAGGCTGACGTGCTGCTTCAGATCCCAGCCCAGCATCTCGCCCTGCTCGCCTCCGGCAATCAGCAGCAGGTCGCCCCGGCGGGCCAGTTGGTAGAAGGCGAGCCCGCTGCGCGATAGCAGGGTCTCGGGATATCCGCCGGCCGGAAAATAGACGACCTTGCTGCGTCCGGAAAAGCGGGCCGGCGTCAGGTTGGCCGGTTCCGGCAAACTGGATTCGAGGGTCGCGGCCACGGTGGCGGGCGTCGGGATGGGCGCAGGGCCCGGGGTCTCGGCCGGGCTCTCGCCGAGGGTTGCCAGCACCGGCGCCAGGCCGAGGCGACGGATGCGATTTTCCCCGGAGGCGCTCGAGAACACCACGCTGGCGTACAGGCCGCCGTCCGGCTCGGCCAGGAGGTCGGTCACCTCGGCATCGCGATTCTCCTCCAGGATGATCGGCGGCACCGGCTGGGCCGGGGCGGCCGTCGCCAGGCTGGCCGCGGGATGGAAACGGTAGATATTGCCGCGCGGGGACGAGCCGGCCACGACGTCGCCATCCGGCAGCACGGCCAGCCGCCGCACGTTGCGATCGCGAATCTCCCCGACCAGGGTGATCCCTTTGGCGGCGAGGGCGGCGGCCTCTGTAATCTTCTGCGGGTTGATGCCCGCGGCGGCGAATTGGCCGAGATCGACCCGGTAGATCCGCCCCGGGTTGCCGGTGGCCACCAGGGCGATCCGCCCCTGCCAACCGGCCGCAGCATCGGCCGCGGGCGCCGCCTCGCCGTTGGCCGCCAGCAGCGCGATATCGAAGATCGAGTCGACCGTCAGCACGACGCGCGCCGTCGGCTTGCCGTCCTTGACCAGATACAAGCCGCCGGGCGACGAGGTCCCGGCCAGTATCGCGCCGCCCGGGAGCAGCCGGAGGGCGAAAACCTGCGGCTCGGAAAGCCTGGCGACCTCCCGCACGGTATAACGGTCGCCCTGCACGGTGACTTCCTCGATCCGGCCGTCGGGGCCCGTCCCCAGCAGCCATCGGTCGGCGCCTGCGGGCGCCAGCGTCCACAGGAGTTCGCCGAGCGAGGGTCCGGAAAGCTCGGTCAGCACCGGCCCGGCGACGATGCAACCGTCCGAGCGGGTGGCCAGGCCCTTGAGATCCCGGCTGGCGACATCGCGGCCGAAATCAAGATCGAGGCTTTGGGTGAGCGGATCGGCCGCCAGGGGAACGGCCGCCAGCATCGCACCCAGCGCGAGACCGGCGAGGAACGTGGCGTTTCGTGGCATGAAGCGGGAGCAACCGCCCGGACGGGGACAGGCCGGCGTCATTCGGTGATGCGCAGGCTGCGGCGCACGTTCGCCGCGATGATGCGGTCGCCGAGCAGGTGCTCCTCCCACAGCGGCACGACGCCCTCGCGCCGCTGGTAGCGGCGGCGGTCGGCGTCACGGGCGATGCGCGCGATCGAATCCGGGTAATCCAGCATGGGCTGCGACCCGCCCAGGAACAGGGAGGCTTTTTCCACCACCGCCACGTACAGGCCATCGGAACTCCGTTGGTCTGCCAACGCCCCCAGGTATTGCTGAAAATTCCGGATTCGGGCGTCATCCGCCACCGGCGAACGCCCGGTGAGCTCGTCCAGCGACGGCCCGTTGGCCACCACGACCTCCAGGGTCCGGCCGGCCCAGGCCTGGACGATCGGTAGGCTGACGGTTTCGGTGGACCGGGCGCCCTGATAATCGCGCCAGGTCAAGGTGAGCTGGACCACGTCGCCCGGCGCGGCCGTGGTCCGGGAAAGCTGGACGTTGTCGAGCGTCGAGAGGGGATTGTCGCTCAACGCTTCAACCGAAAAGGCGATGTTGGTGGGAAACACTTTCTCGAACGGATTCTGCAGCCACTCGCCAAGATCCCGGACGAAATCGCCCATGCCGGCGGCGAACCCCTGCGGACCGGCGTAGAGGTCGTCGGCGGTCAGGGCCTGGCCGTCGGGGAAGGTCACCGTCCGGCGCACGCGGAAGCCTTCGGCGAGACCGGCCTCATTGGAACCGAGGACGCCCTGCGTCAGGCCGACGGCGGTGATGAGCGGCGCGATCTGGGCCTGGCGGACGACGTTGAAATGCAGCGTGCGGGTGCCGTCCCGATCCGGCACCGTGACTTCGACCGGGATCATGGCGGGCATGCGTCCGATCTCGCCGTAGACCGCCGACAACCGGTCCTGGCTGATCGTGCCGATGGTGCGGCCGATGTTCGCCACCTTGTAGGAACTCATCTGGCTCGGCAGGATCGCGACGACCTCCGCGGCGGCCATCGGCAGATCGACCGCGCCAAGCCGCAGCAACTGATGGCCGAACGCGAGCACGTGGTCGCCGGTGACGCTCGAAACCGTGCCGGTGCCGGCGATGGTGATGTCGCCGGTGGCCAGCGCCACGGACACCGCGTCGCCTGGCTGCAAAGTCGCCGGCGCGGGCACGGCGGGTGCGGGAAGCTTCACGGTGGGGTTGAGCGGCGCGGGGGTGAAATTGCCGGCGCCGACTCCCGGCGCATGCAGCCTGGCTTCATGCCCCTCGGCGC
>JBJKRD010000162.1:0-10265 GCA_046704925.1 Opitutaceae bacterium
TCGTAAATCTCGCGACGCACCACCTCGTTCGGCCGGCCCGGCGATCGAAACTCAAATTCGATCCAGACCCCCGTCAGCTCGCCCTCCGGCCCGGGCGGTCCGGCCGAGGGGGAACCTCCCCCGCCGAATAGGCCGGCCACGCTTCCAACCGCCTTGGCCACGACTTTGAGAGGCGGACCCAGCGGGTTGTCGACGACGTCGCCATGATCGTTGAAACCCTTCTCGATGACCTGCTGGCCGCCAAATTCCAACACCGGCGCCCAACGCGTCTGCCGGAGCAGCGTTGCGCGGAAAAAGTCGGCGAAGTCGGGGCGGGGCGGATCCCACGTCTGCGGCCAGTCCGGAGCCGCAAACGAAAGGGCGACGGGCCGGCCCGCCAGCTCGACGATCCGGAAAACGTGCCGCAAGGGAACCTGCTGGTTCGTGGCGCCGCCCTTGGACTGCTCGACGATCACGCGCACTTCGACCTCATGGTAGAGGGAGGCGAACCTCGCCGGATCGAGCGGCAGCGGGCCGTCCGACGGATCGACTGTTTCCGACGCGGCCGCCAGACGGTCGCCGGGCTTGCTGCCGGGGAGGGTCGGGTCGAGATCAACCCACCGCCCGTCGTGCCGCCACTGCACCCACCAGTGATCGGCCACATCTCGGACTTGTTCCTGCCGGAAAGCAGCGGTCACGGAATCCCGGCGAGGCGGACCAAGCAGGGCGATCAGGCGAGCGGTCTGTTCACTGGTCGCCATCATCAGGTCTTCAAGACTACGTTCCGAGGCGAGGTCTGCCGCCTCAAGGGCCGACCGAAGTTCGTCCTGTGCGATTCCGGACTTGCGCGAGATATCGGCGAGGGGCGGCGGGGCCGCCGCGGCGCCGGCGGACGGCACGGAGGCCGCGGGCGCCCGCTCCCACGCCCGGTCAAGAAGGGCGGCGGCCTGTGGTTCCGACAGCGCCGCCCGCGCCAGGCGCGCCGTCTGGCCGCTCATGTGGAGCATGCGCCATAAGAGCAACGCCCGGTCGAGACTGTTGCCGGAGCGGTCCATGAGCACGCCCTCGCCGCCGCGCAGTATGCCCGCGTAGGGCACGAAACGCGTTTGGTCGCGCACCCAGGCGAACAATTGTTCCGGATCTCGGTTTACGCGCGCAATCGCCGCGCCCACCTCGAAGCTGTCCTGCGGCAGCGCCTGGTCGATGGCCTGATACGTCCGCAGGGTCGCCAACAGTTCGTTGCCGATCCTGGCGATCTCGGGCGGCATCGCCGCGGCCGGCCGGTCCGCCGCGGCGGGGGCGCCAGCGGCGTGAATCACAGAACCGGCCACCGCGAGCGCGACGACGAGCCGGCAAAGACGGGTGATCGGGCAATTGCTCGCGACGACGGCGTCGCGGACGCGCGTGCGGACGAGGGTGGTCACGGTAGTCGGGGACTTTCGGGGCGGGGCCCCTCACCTATATCTGAATCCCCATTTTCGGCAAGTGACGCGGACGATTCCGGCCGACCCCGCGGTGGCGGAGGCGTCACGCCGCCCCCCGCACCGCCGGCCAACGACGGCAATGCAACGTGCGGCCTCCGGCAGAGGAGCCGAGACTCGAGGTCAGTCGAAGACCACGGTCTTCCGACCGTACACCAGCACCCGGTTCTCGAGATGCCAGCGCACCGCCTGGGCCAGCACCAATTTCTCCAGATCCCGGCCCCGGCGCACCAGGTCCGCCACACTGTGCCGGTGGGTCACGCGGGCGACGTCCTGCTGGATGATGGGCCCCTCGTCGAGCGTGGCGGTGGCATAATGGGCGGTGGCGCCGATGAGCTTCACGCCGCGCTCGTGGGCCTGATGGTAGGGCCGGCCCCCGGCAAAGGCCGGCAGAAATGAATGGTGGATGTTGATCACCGGCCGGCCGAACGCCTCTAGGAAGCCGGGGGACAAGACCTGCATGTATCGCGCGAGGATGGCGAATTCCACCCCGGCCTCGGCGAGGATCTCCAATTGCCGGCGCTCGGCCGCGGCCTTGGAGTCAGCCGTCACCGGCACGTGGTGAAACGCCAGGCCGTAATGCCGGGCGGCGGCGGCGAGATCGGGATGATTGGCGATCACGCAGACAAAATCGCCCGCGAACTCCCCGGCCCGCCACCGCAGGGCGAGGTCGTGGAAGCAATGGTCGGCCCGCGAGACAAAGATCGCTCCCTTCGGGCGGTGGGCCGACGACGCCACCTGCGCCGTCATGCCGAGCGTCGCCGCGAATTTCCGGAACGCCGCCGCCTCCGCGGGCTCGGCGGGAGTCCGGCGTCCGCGGCGGGCCTCCGCCGCCCGGGCGACAGCCGGCACCCATTCCACCCGCTGGAAGAACACCTCCCGCTCCATGTCGCGGTGCTGGTCCGCATGCAGAATGTTGCCGCCGCGTTCGAAAATCCAGCCGGCCACGCGCGCCACCAACCCGGGCCGATCCGGTCCGGACAGGAGGGCGATGAGCGAGGCGGGCGCCGACATGGCAGGGGCGTGGTGCGGGATTGAATCGGCGGTCGGAGGAGGGCGGTCAGCTGCGGACCTCAACATTCCCCAAATACTTTTGCAGCGGCCGGACGCCAACGCGTTTTTGCCGCAGGGCTTTGATCCCGTTCAGCGCCGCATGGGCCCCGGTGATCGTCGTCATGATGCAGATGTTGTGGGTATAGGCCGCCTGGCGGATCCGGTTTTCGTCCTTGCGCGGGGTCATGCCGGACGGCGTGTTGAGGATCATCTGGACCTGGCCGTTCTTGATCATGTCGATGACCGTCGGGCGGCCCTCGTCGATCTTGGCCAGCACCTGCACGGCCACGCCGTTGTCGCGCAGCACCTGCGCGGTCCCGCGGGTCGAGAAGATGGTGAAGCCGAGCGCCTCCAGTCGCCGCCCGAGATCGACCGCGCGGGGCTTGTCGGCATCCTTCACGCTGAGGAAGACGTTGCCGGCGAGCGGCAGGCCCGGCTTCACCGCCGCCTGCGTCTTGGCGAACGCGATGCCGAGGTCGTCGTCGAGACCCATGACCTCACCCGTGGACCGCATTTCCGGCCCCAGCGTGATGGTGGCCCCGGGGAAGCGCACGAACGGGAAGACGGCCTCCTCACGCACCAGTGGCGCGGCGTGATCTCACGGGTGAAACCGAGATCCTGGAGCTTCCGCCCGGCCATGACCTGCGCCGCCAGCTTGGCCAGGGGCCGGCCGATGGCCTTGGCCACGAAGGGCACGGTCCGCGAGGCGCGGGGATTCACCTCCAACACGTAGAGCGTGCCGTCCTTGATCGCGAACTGCACGTTCATCAGACCCACGACGTTGAGCGCCCCCGCGAGCGCGTAAGTGGCTTCGCGCACCGTCGCGAGCATCGCCTGGCTGAGCGTGTGGGGCGGCAGCACCATCGCCGCATCGCCGGAATGCACCCCGGCGTACTCGATATGCTCGAGCATCCCGCCGATGACGGTGGTTTCGCCGTCGCTGATGCAGTCCACGTCGAGCTCGATCGCATCCTCGAGGAATTTGTCGATCAACACCGGCTTCCCCGGCATCGCATCGAACGCCTGCCGGACGACGCCGCGCATCTCGGCCTCGCTGTAGACGATGAACATGCCGCGGCCACCCAGCACGAAGGAGGGCCGCAGGAGCACGGGAAAGCCCACCTCCAGCGCGAACCGGACCGCCTCCTCTTCGTTCAGCGCGGTCCGGTTGGCGGGCTGCTGGAGATTCAGCTTGTTGAGGATGGCGGCGAACAGCTTGCGATCCTCGGCCGTCTCAATGCTCTCCGGCGAGGTGCCGATGATGTTGACGCCGTTCTGCTTCAGCGCGGCTGCCAGGTTCAGGGGGGTCTGCCCGCCGAATTGCACGATCGCCCCTTCGCATTTCTCCTGCTGGTAGATCTCGAGCACATCCTCCAGCGTGAGCGGTTCGAAATACAGCCGGTCGCTCGTGTCGTAGTCGGTCGAGACCGTCTCCGGGTTGGAGTTCACCATCACCGTCTCGATGCCGATTTCGCGCAGGGCGAAGGACGCGTGGACGCAGCAGTAATCAAACTCGATCCCCTGGCCGATGCGGTTGGGGCCGCCGCCGAGGATCATGATCTTCCGCCGGGCGGACGGGATGATCTCGTTTTCGTCGCCGTACGAGGAGTAGTAATAGGGCGTGAAGGCCTCGAACTCGGCCGCGCAGGTGTCGACCAGGCGGTAGGTGGTCGGAACGCCGGCCTTCCGGCGGTGCGTCCGAACGGATTCCACGTCGGCGGCCAGCAGATGGCCCAGCTGCACGTCGGAAAAACCGGCTTCCTTGGCGCGCCGCAGCAGCCCGGCGTCGATCGTGGCCAGCGTGTGGCGGGCCAGCTCGCCCTCCAGTTCGTGGATATCGCGCAACTGGTGCAAAAACCACGGGTCGATGCGGGTCAGGTCGAAGACCTGCCCGACGGTGTAACCGGCGCGGAAGGCGTGGCGGATGTAGAAGATGCGCTCGGCGTTGGGCATCCCGAGCTTTTGCTTGATCACCTTGTCGTCGAGCAGTTCGTCGCCCCCGAATTTGCCGCCGCCGCCGAGCCCGAGCGCGCCGATCTCGAGCGAACGCAGGGCTTTCTGGATGGACTCCTTGAACGTGCGCCCGATCGCCATGGCCTCGCCAACCGATTTCATCGACGAGGTGAGGGCGGGGTCGGCGTCGGGAAACTTCTCGAAGGTGAACCGCGGCACCTTGGTCACCACATAGTCGATCGTCGGCTCGAAACTGGCCGGCGTCAGGCGGGTGATGTCGTTCCAGAGCTCGTCCAGCGAGTAGCCGACCGCGAGCTTCGCGGCGATTTTGGCGATGGGGAACCCGGTGGCCTTCGAGGCGAGCGCGGACGACCGCGATACGCGGGGATTCATCTCGATCACGACCATGCGGCCGGTCTCGGGATTGACGGCAAACTGGATGTTGGAGCCGCCGGTCTCGACCCCGATTTCGCGGATGACGGCGAACGAGGCATCGCGCATGACCTGGTACTCCTTGTCCGTCAGGGTCAGCGCGGGTGCCACGGTGATCGAATCGCCGGTATGCACGCCCATCGGATCGAAGTTCTCGATGGAGCAGATGACCACGCACTGGTCCTTGTGGTCGCGCATGACTTCCATCTCGAACTCCTTCCACCCGAGCAGAAACTCCTCGATCAGCACCTCATGGACCGGCGAGATTTCGAGTCCGTTGCTCACGATCCGGTCGAACTCCTCCCGGTTGTAGGCGATGCCGCCACCCTGTCCACCGAGCGTGAAGGATGGCCGGATGATCAGCGGGAAACTGCCGATGGTGTCGGCCGCCTTGCGCGCCTCCTCCGGCGAGTGGGCGATGCGCGATTTTGGCACATCAAGGCCGATGCCGATCATCGCCCGTTTGAAGGCTTCACGATCCTCTCCCTTGCGGATGGCCTCCGGCTTGGCCCCGATCATTTCGACCCCGTATTTCTGCAGGACGCCGGTCCGATGAAGCTCCATCGACAGATTGAGCGCCGTCTGGCCGCCGAGCGTGGGCAGCAACGCCGACGGGCGCTCCGCGTCGATGATCTTCTCGAGAAACTCGGGCGTCAGCGGCTCGAGGTAGGTCACGTCCGCAAACTCCGGATCTGTCATGATCGTCGCCGGATTCGAGTTTACCAGGACGACCCGGTACCCCTCCTCCTTGAGCGCCTTGCACGCCTGGGTGCCGGAATAATCAAACTCGCAGGCTTGGCCGATGACGATGGGCCCGGCGCCAATGATGAGGATGGAGTCGAGATCGGTGCGTTTGGGCATGACCGTGGGCGCCGGTCAGGGTTGAGTGCGTCCCGGGCCGGCGCAAGCGGGAAAGGGCAATCGCCGCACCGCGCTCTCCGGCTGGTCGACCGGCGGTCCCCGCCGGCTGGACCTTAACCCAGCGTACCCGCCTCGACGCCCAGCACCTGCGCCGCCTTGGTCTTGTCGCCCTTGCAGGCGTGCAGGACCATCTCCACATACTGCTTCTGCTGGCCGGCCAGGAATTCGGCGAGGGTGGGCCAGTGTTGCACCTCGCGCAGCCGGGTTGGCAGCTGTTGGGCGGTGATGACGCGGGTTTCGGTCGTCGCCGCGATCTTGGAAACGACCTGTTCCAGCTCGATGAGGTTGCCCGGCCAATGGTAGGCCCGGAACACCGCCAGCGCGTCGTCGGCAAATTCGACGAGCCGGGCGTCGAATTGGGGATTGGCGGCCTTGCCGGTGAAATGCTTCACCAAGGCGGGAAGGTCATCCAGGCGTTCGCGCAGCGGCGGTAGCACGACCGGGAGCGAGGCCACGCGGTAAAAGAGCTCGTCGTTGAAACGTCCCTCGTCGGTGAGACCCTCCAAATCGTCCTCCGAGGTGCATACCAGACGAAATCCGTGACTGGTGTTGCGCAGCACGCTCACCAGTTCCTTCTGCATCGGCATCGGCAGACGCTGGATATGCTCCAGCAGCAGGGTGCCGCCGCGGGCCTGCTGCACCCAGGTGCCGCCGGAACCGTTTGGCCCGAGCAGACCGTCGCGGAATCCGTCCTCCGAGCTCACGGCGCAGTCGATCCGCACCAGGGGTGAATCCGGCGGATTGCCGTTGGCATGCAGGATTTCGGCGACGACGCTCTTGCCCGTGCCGCTCTCACCGACCAGCAGCACGGGCGTCCGGACCGCACAAAGCTTCTTCACCTGTTGCACCAGCTTCTTGATCCTGGTGCTCTGGCCGACGAGCCGGGTTTCGATGTCGCTCGATTTGGCCGGCGGCAGCGCGGCGTGGGCCGCCCGCTCGGCATTGAGCTGCCGGAACTCCATGCCTCGCTTCAGCGTTCCGATCAGCTCGTCGACCTTGAACGGCTTTTGCAGGTAATCGAAGGCGCCGAACTTCAGCGCCTGGATCGCGCTGTCCATGCTGGCGTAGGCAGTCATGATGATGACCACGCAGGCGGGATCGTAGAGCTTGAGCTGCTTGAGCAGCGTGATGCCGTCCATCGGCTTCATGTCGATGTCGGCGAGCACGAGGTCGAACTTCTCCGCCTTGTATCGGACGAGCGCCTTTTCCCCGTCGGTGGTGAACGCGGTGGCGAACCCGGTCGGTTGGATGACCGCATCGAGCATCTCGTGGATCGAGAGCAGATCGTCGACAATCAGAACGGCCGGCATGTGGCGGGGAAAAACGTTTGGAAAGGAACACGCCGGATGCGGCTGGCGCAAGGTAAACCTATCCGGCACCACCAGTTGAAGCGCCCATGGGTACCTGATTTACAAAACATTTTCTCCCCGCGCGTTACCAAGGAGAAAACCAGTTGCGGAACCGTCCTGGCGGCGCAGAAGGATCTTAGTGCTGCAGACCGCCGGCCACCGCGCCCAGTTCGAAGATGGGGAGGAACATGGCCATGACAATCGCGCCCACGACGATGCCCAGAAACACGATAAGCATCGGCTCGATGAGCGAAGTCAGCGAAGCGACGGTTGCATCGCACTCGGTGTCGTAGAAGTCTGCGATCTTGCCCATCATGCCGTCGACATTGCCGGTGGTTTCGCCGGCCTTCACCATGTGCTTCATCATCGGCGGGAAAAACGGATTGATCGCCAGAACCTCCGAGACCTGGCCGCCCTGGCTGACGTGCTTGGCGATCTCCGCGCAGGCGTCCTCAATCTGCACCCGGCCGCTGGCGCCGGCGACGATCTCGAGGGTGCGCAGGATCGGCACGCCCGACCGGATCAGCGTGGCGTAGGTGCGGCAGAATCGCGAGAGGGAGATCTTGTGGATCAGGTTGCCAAAAACGGGCGCCCGCACCAGGAGCTGATCCTTGGTCCGCCGGCCCCTGGGGGTCGCGATCACGCGCTGCATGACCCACCACAAAACCACGGCCCCCAAGATGAGCCAATGAATGTTGTGCTTCAGAAAATTACTTGTGTCGATGAGGATCTGGGTGGGCACCGGCAGCTTGGCGCCGAAATCGGCGAACATCGCCGCAAAGACCGGGATGACGAAGATGAGCAGCACGTTCACCAGGATGACGGCCAGCGAGATGACCGCGATCGGATAGGTCATGGCCGACTTCACCTTCTTCGTCAGTTTCACTGTCGCCTCAAAATAGGCCGCCACCTTGGCCAGAATCTCCGCGAGCGCGCCGGAAGCCTCGCCCGCCTCCACCATCGAAATGAAAAGGGAATTGAAGGCCCGCGGGAATTTCTTCACCGACGCCGAAAACGAATTGCCCGAGGAAATATCGGTACGGACGTCGCGGATGATCACACGAAAAACCGGATCTTCGGTCTGGTCCTGCAATGCCTCGAGACATTGGACCAAGGGCAGGCCGGCGGTAAGCAGCGACGCGAGTTGCTGTGTAAAAATAGCGAGTTCTCCCAGCGGCAGCTTGTAGCGTTTGGCACGCCGCTCGAGCGACTTCTGCTTGGCGAGCGCCTGGGCGGACCGAATATCACCCTTCTTTTGACGGGATTGCACTTGCCGCATCGGTGTGGACTGTCCGGAAGAGGCGGTCGAGATGAAGGCCATGATATAAGGAAGTTAGGATGAGATTGGCTGCCCTTGGCGTGCGAATGGACATCTCAAGCAACCCCGCGACATGAGGCGATGAGAAAAGAAATTATGATAACCGTTTTACGCCCCATAAACGAAGGCTTGACCACCCGCTGGTGCGGTGGACGCTTCATCCTTTGTGCGCGGCTGTAGTTTAACGGCAAAACCTCTGCCTTCCAAGCAGGTGTTCGGGGTTCAATTCCCCGCAGCCGCACCAACATTCCGTCGTGCCAATCCCGGCCCGTCCGGATTGATCTTCGGGCCCGCGACGGACTCGTGTCCCCAGCCCGGAGCAGCCGCCCGTTGACCGGGCCGACCGCCCGGCCGCAAATCTCCTCCCACAACTTCCCACCCATGAAACGAATCCTGCTTACGACCACCTCGTTTCAGGACACTCCCGGTCTCCACCACCAACTCCTGGCCGATACCGGCTGGGAAATCGTCCGGGCCCGCGGTCCGCTCAACGAGGCACAGATGCTGGCCCAGGTCGGCGAGGTTGACGCGTTTATTTGCGGCGACGATGCCATCACCCGCGCGGTCATCGAACGGGCCCGGCCGCGCCTCCGGATCATCAGCAAATACGGCATCGGCGTGGACAAGATCGACGTGAAGTCCGCCAGCGAATTCGGCATTCCCGTGCTCTTCACGCCCGGCGTCAACCACACGACGGTGGCCGAGCACACCTTCTTGCTTCTGCTCGCCCTGGAGAAGAACCTGCTCTTCCACACTGATTCCACGCGCGCCGGCGGTTGGAAGCGCAAGACCGGCCATGAATTGTTTGAAAAGACCATCGGCATTCTCGGCCTCGGACGCATCGGCAAGGAGGTCGCGGTCCGCGCCAGGGCGTTTGGGATGCAGGTGATCGCCTTCGATGTCTATTGGGACGACCGGTTTGCCGCCGCCCACAGCATCCGGCGTGCCGCCACGGCCGATGAGTTGTTCGCCGCCGCCGACTACATTTCACTGCATATGAACCTCACGCCGGAGACTCGCGAGATGATCAATGCCCGGGCAATCGCCAAGATGAAGAAGGGGGTCCTCATCCTGAATTGCGCCCGCGGCGAGATCGTCCACACCCGGGACATGATCGCGGCCCTGCAGTCCGGTCAGGTGGGCGGCTACGGAACCGACGTGGTTGACCAGGAGCCGCCGCCCCCGGACCATCCCTTGCTCAAGCTGCCGAACTGTGTGGTCACGCCGCACGTGGCCTCGCGCACCTTCGAAAGCGTCGTGCGCCAGGCCACGACTTCGGTGAAGAACCTGATTCTCGCCATGAACGGCGAAAAGCCCCTGGCCCAGGTCAACCCCGAGGTGCCGGTGCGCCGGGTTGAATAACCGCGGCGATCCCCCCGCCGATTCCCCTTCCCGCCATGTCCGAAACTTTCTACGTCGTTCCCGAGCCGCAGCACAACGACCTGGTCGCCGCCGCCTATCGCAAACGCGGCTATTCCCCCGCCGAGGCCGGCGCCGCCGCCCGCTTCTGCGCGGAGGCGACCCGCCACGGCATCCGCACGCACAATGCGATCAAGGCGCTCCACCTGGACCACCTTTTCGGCAGCGGGGCGCAGGGCTGCGTGCCCCGCGCCCGGATCGAGAAGGTCAAAACCCGCTTCCGCGGCGCGCAGGTGTGGAATGCCAACCGGAAGCTCGGCCAGGCCACCGCCTATGCGGCCATGGATACCGCGATGAAGCTCGCGGACCGGTATGGCGTCGGCCTGGTCTCGGTCGACAACGCCTTCCATTACCTCTGGG
>JBJKRD010000163.1:0-2778 GCA_046704925.1 Opitutaceae bacterium
GGCATGCTTCGCCGCCCATCCCGAAGCGCCCTTGTTCGCCGCCCTGCCGGGCGCCGGTCCCACGCTCGCGCCTCGGTTGCTCGTCGCCTTTGGCACCGACCGCTCCCGCTATCCCGACGCTCCCAGCGTAAGTGACCGGTTGGGTGCCTCGTTGACAGGTGGCAATGGTGACCAATACGCACCGCCGATCACGGGCGGGGATTCATAATGGTAACCAATCTGACGGCGCCCAGGACCGTGTGGGCGTCGTAATGGTGACCAATCTGACGTGAACCGATGGCCTACGAGCCGGGCGCTGCGGCCGTAGGCGGCCGCCAGGTCCGGGGCATCAACGGGGTGAGGTCGTCCTGGTTGGTCATCGTCGGCAGGCGGGTGAGCACGTCCTTGAGATAGACGAAGGGATCCTTGCCGTGGCGCCGACAGGAGATGATGACCGAGTAGAGGATCGCCGTGCGCTGGCCCGCGTCGGGATGACCAATGAAGAGGTAATTTTTCGAACCGAGCTTGGCCGGCCGGATCGAGTTTTCCACGACGTTGGTGTCCAGCCGGGTTTGGCCATGGGCCAGGTGAACGGTGAGCGGCGTCCAGTGCTCGAGCAGATACGCGCAGGCCTGGCCCAGCAACGAGCGGGGCAACACGAGGGCCCGCAGGCGCTCAGCAGTCCGCTTCAGCAGCTGCAGTGTCAGGGCAAAATGGTTGGTGCGCAGCGCGGAGCGTTCCGCCGGTCCGGTGAGGCCCGCTTCGTCCCACTGCCGCTCGTACCCGTAGAGATGCCCGATCAGCCGCAGGATGAAGCCCGCCCGGGCCGGCGCCTCGGCCAGCGCCTCATGGAACCCACGTCTGGCGTGGGCCCAGCATCCGGCCCAGACGACGCCGGGGTGATTTCGGACGTAGGCGGCGTACGCCTCGTAGCCGTCGGACTGAAGCACGCCGCGATAGTCGTCGGTGAGCAACGTGGTCAGTTCGCCGTGGCGGCGCGACAGCCGCCAGTCGAAGATGACGTCGCCGCCGGGTCGACCCAGCACCCACAACCAGCCCTGCGTGGTCCCGCCGTGTTTTTCGTCGGGGTCGTTGCAGCGCACGGGCGTTTCGTCCGCGACCACGTACCCGCCGGCCAGGAGCTCGCGGTGCATCCGCCGGTGGATTGGTTCCAGCCAGGCGGCGGTGATCCGGATCCAATCCACCATGGTTTGACGGGGGATGGACGCGCCCCAGCGGGCGAGCATCTTTTCCTGCCTCGCGAGGGGCAGATGATCGAGGTACTTGGCGATCGCGATCCACGCCAGCAGGCCCGCCGAGGCGTAGCCACCAGCCACAGGGCGGGACGGGGCCGGCGCCACCAGCGGGGCCCGGTTGCGATCCAGCCGGTGGCGATACTTCGGGCGGATGATCTCGCGCTTGAACAGTTGCGGTGGGACCACGTCGACCTCGAAGGTGCGTTCCTCGCCGATCCTCTCGTACAGATCCGGATCGGCCTTCACCGCCTCGGGCTCGATCACCACCGTCTCCTTCACCGGCAGGTGCGCGAAGCTCTCGGCCGGCAACGACCGTGGCGTGGCCGGGCCTTTCTCTCGCTCGTAGGTGATCGTCTCCACCGGCCGGACCGGCGCCTGGGCGAGCTTCTCCAGCGCCGCCAGTTTCAGGAGCAGTTGCGCCCGATCGAGCTTCTCGCTCTTGCCCGGCCCAAACAGCTGCTGCTTGAGCCAGGCGATCTGCGCCCGCAGCAGGGCGTTCTCCTGCTTGAGCAGTTGGACTTCGTCGAGCGGGGCGGCGGCCGCAGTTCCCATGGTGCGCGCACTACGAAACGAGCGCGCCGCGCAGGTTCCCGCGTCACGAACTTTTTTCTTTCAGCGCTCGTACCACGCCTTCAGCGAGCCGTGCTTGAGCTCCACCCCGCCCACCAACAACGCCAGCGCCTCCGGGGCGAGCGCGAGCTTCGCCGTCTTCGCGCTGGGCGGCGGCCAGCTGAACCGACCCTGCTCGAGCCGCTTGGCCAGCACCCATACTCCCGTGCCGTCCCAATAGAGCAGCTTCAGCCGCGTGCGCTCCTTGTTGATAAAGGCGAACAGCGCGCCGTGCTTCGGATCCTCCTGCAACTGCTCGACCGCCGCGCTCCACAATCCGTTGAAGCCTTTCCGCATGTCCACGGGCTGCACCGCCACGTAGATCTTGATCGCTGCCGGAAACGCCAGCATCGCGTTAACCCCGCAGCGCCCGCACCACCGCCGCCACCTCGGAGGCTTGCGCCCCGCGCACCACCGTGCCGTCGGGCAGCCGTACCTCGATGGCGGCAGTGGCCAACGCCGGCGTCGCCAGCGGCCACCGCACCTCGGTGAAGCGCACCGGCGCCGACCGCCGCCGGCCGTTTTGCCGCCCGGCCGACCGTGGCCGCCCTCCGTGACGGACTTCCTGCACCCACGTCGCGAACGTCGGATTCTTCACGCCCTCGCGCCGCGCAAAGGCCGCCTGGGTCAAGCCGCTCTGCCGCCACGCCGCCACCAACTCCGCCCGGCGCGCCGCCGGCGTCAGCCGCCGCCCCCGCGCATCCCGTTTCTCCCCGGTGTCGACCAACTCCGTCGTGCTTGCCTCCATCCCGCCACTTTACCAGTCCACCGGCCCGCCGACTACGAGGCACCCGCCCGGTCACTTACCTCCCAGCCTCCAGAAGTATGCCGGCGTCGCTCCGGTCAAGGAGAAGAGCGGCCGGCAGTGCTGGGTCCATTGGCGCTGGAATGCGCCCAAGTTCCTCCGTCAGACCTTCGTCGAGTGGGCCGGCCA
>JBJKRD010000164.1:0-3698 GCA_046704925.1 Opitutaceae bacterium
TGCTGCAGCGCGGCCCGCCTCCGGGCCTCCGCGTCGGCCATCTCCTTGGCCCGGATGGCGTCTTCCTTCTTGGCCTCGGCCTCGGCCGCGGCCTTTTCCTGCGCCAGACGTTCGCGTTCGGCCGCGAGACGTTTGAGCTCGGCTTCCGCCGCCTGTTGGGCGGCCGCGGCCGCCGCCTGCCGGGCGCGAATCTCCTCGAGGTGTTTCGCCTCCTCGGCCGCTTCCTGCTGGAGCTTGAGATCGGCCAGCCGGTCGGCCTCGGCCATCGCCGCCGCCATGCGCTCGGCCTCCTTCCGTCGCGTTTCCGCCAAAGCGCGCTGGCTCGCGGCGCGCGTTTCGAGCTCGCGGCGCTCGAGGTCACGCCGATAGGTCCGGTAGCCGAAGACCAAGGCGACCGCGAGGAGGGCTCCCGCGACGATGACAACGAGGGATTTGTTCATGGTGGTTGAGGGAAGGGGTGGCCGGCGGCCCGAGGCTACGCCACCGACCGGAAATCCGGCAGTTTGTTCAGCGGGAAATCGGCAACCGTCGCCGCGGCGGCATTGGCCGCGGCGTAGGGGAGGGCAAGGCGCAGCGCCTCCGGCAGCGTCCGGCGGTGATGGTACACCGCGTGGAGCAGCACGGCATGGAGGACGTCGCCGGAGCCCGTGGCCGAGACTTCCGTCACTTTGGGCGGTTCCAAGCGGGCCGGCGTCGCGCCGCCAGCCTCCGCATACCACAGCGGTCGCGGACCGTCGGTGACAATCCAGGCCTGGGCCGGCCAGCGGGCTAGCGCCGTGGCCAGGCGGTCGGCGAGCGGACGATCCCGCTCGGCGCCGGGGAAAAGGCCGTCGAACTCGGTGCGGTTCACCTTCACCCAGGCGACGGGTCGTTCGGCGAGCCAGGCCAGGGGCGGGCCATAGGTGTCGACGGTGACGATCCCGCGCGCCAGCCAGCGGGTGAGCGCCGCCCGCAGGGGCTCGAACGCCTCGCGATTCCAGCCCGGAACGCTGCCGCAGACCGCCAGCACTTCGCCGGCGGGACAGGAGTCGAGAAAGTCGGCGCACGCGTGCACCGCCGCCGCATCGAGCGGCACGTCCGGTCCGAGGAACGTGGTCTCCGGCTGGCCGGGAGTGCGCACGACCAGGCCGGTGCGCGTCGCCGCGGGGATGGGAAACGGCCGGACCTCCACGCCCTGGGCCCGGATCCACGCCTCGCACTCGGCGCCGGTGGCCCCGCCCGGGAAGAAGAGCGCGGTGGCGGGCGCCCCGAAACGCGTGAGCATCTTGGCCACGTTGACGCCCTTGCCTCCCACCTGAAATGTCTCCACCTGGGCCCGCTGGGTCCGCCCGGATTCCCAGGTCGCGAACGTGAGCGTTTTCTCCCACAGGAGATTGGCCGTCAGGGTGACAATGCGCGGACTCAACGGGAATTCCTCCGGACGGGCTTCACGAATACATAATTCGTGATGAATGTCAGGCCCAGCATGCCGCCGAGGGTGCGAATGTTGCGCATGGCACCGAACACTTCCGCGAGCGGGCGGGCCTTCGGCTCGTGGACGCGCAGCAGCACCGCGGCCGAAAGCAGGGCGGGCGCCATCTGCAGGACAAAGGCGTAGTGGTACACCGTCACCGGGTCCCAGCCGCGGTTCAGGGCGGCGGTGATCGCGCCGCCGCTGAGGATCGGCGCCACCGCGGTGACGACCGAGGTGACGGCGGTGTTGAGGCCGATGGCGATCGTCTTGGCGGGCGGCGGGATCAGTTTGAGCAACATGTTGAACAACCCGAGGGTGAAGCCGGCCCAGGCGAATCCATTCCACAGCCAGAGCCCGTAGAGCAGCCAGGCGTTGTCCCGGTCGAGGAAATACCACACCACGAATTGCGCCTGCCAGAACAGGATGGCCGCCGCCATCACGGACTTGTTTCCCAGCCGGTCGAGCAGCCGGCCCCAGGCGGGCATGCTGATCGCGGCGCTGACGGTGTTGAGGATGAAGAACAGGCAGACGCTGGCCACCGACAGGCCGAGGTGGCGGTACATGAACACCGGGTAGAACGGTCCCAGGCAGTTGTACGCGAAGCCCCAGATCGCGCCAAAGGCGATGAACGTCAGCAGCGAACGCGACCGGCGGAGAATCCGGAGCTGTTCGCGCCAGGGCGTGGCCCGCGCACCGTCGGCGGGCGTCGCGCCGAGTTTCAGACGGTATTGGGCGACATTGGACCAGGCCCGGAACGCCACCGCCACGGCGAAAACTCCCTGCAATGCGAGCAACGAGGCCCGGAACAGCGCCAGCGCCGCCCAGAACAACACGAGAAACAGGACGGTGGCGGCCTGGATCAGGCCATTGCGGAAGCCGAAATACTTTCCCCGGATTCGTTCGGGCGTCCATTCCTGCGTCCAGGAGTTCCACGCGACGCCGTTGACCGCCGCCAGCAGGCTGACTCCGAAGAACAGCCCGATGAAAACCGGCGTGCTGGCGTCCGGCCGGTCCCGGGGCAGCCACGGCAGGACCAGCGTCAGGAGCAGCCACCCGGCGGCATTGGCCCAGGCGGCGACGAGGGTAACCGACCGGGCCGGAAAATGATGGGCGAGCACCGGGGTCAGCAGGATCTGGAGAAAGTTGCACCAGAACGGCAGCGAGACGATCAGCCCGTAGGACGCCTCCGACAGGTGGTAGAACTTGGTCAGCAGCGCCGCCACGATGAAGTTCCCCGGCAGCCAGAGGTAGCAGAGCGGCGACGACGCGACGCCGTCGACAATGCAGAGCTGCAAGGCCCGGCGCAGCGGGAAACGTTGCGGCAGGGGGGAGCCGGCGTTCACGGAGGCATGGAAAAACACCGGCGACGGGCCGGTCGGCGCGGCGGCCGCCACCCGGCGGGGCGGCGCCCACTGCAGCGTTGTGTTTGCTCCGTCATCTCGGTGTTTTGGCGTGCGCTAAGCGACCGTGGACACCAATCGCAGAAGCCGCCGGCTGAATGCAACGGAATTTCGCTCGCCCGACACCGTGGCCGTGGCGCGCCGCCTGCTTGGGAAATACCTCGTCCGCGCCACCCCGCACGGGCCGGTGGCGCATATGATCACCGAGGTCGAGGCGTACCACAGCGAGCGGGACCGCGCCTGCCACGCCAGCCGGGGACGCACCGCGCGCAGCGAAACGCTCTACGCCGCCGGCGGCGTCTGGTACGTCTACCTCTGCTACGGCGTGCACGAGATGCTCAACCTGGTGACCGGCCCCCGCGACTTTCCCGCCGCGGTGCTCATCCGCGGGCTGGACGGCATCTCCGGACCGGGTCGCGTGACCCGGGCGCTCGGCATCGATCGCCGGCTCAATGGGGCCGCCGCGTCGCCGGCCAGCGGACTGTGGCTCGAGGATCGTGGCTTCCGGGTGTCCCCGGACGCGGTGGCGGCCACCCCGCGCATCGGGATCGATTATGCCGGCCCGGTGTGGGCGAAGAAACCCTGGCGCTTCGTGCTGCGGGCCAGCGGCCGGCGCCCCGCCGCGGTCAGCGACGGGCGGCCGCGCCCGCGAAAAGCAGGGCGACGAAAAACAGGTGGGCCGCGACCGACAACGAACCCACGATGATGCCCACCCACGCGTGGACGACGCCGTGGGTCGCGGGCCGGCGGGCGTGCTGTTTCAATCCCGAGATCCCCAGGGGAATCGCTGCGGCACCGAGGAAGAACCCGATGAACGGAATCACGGCGAACACGCCGAGGTAATA
>JBJKRD010000165.1:0-13386 GCA_046704925.1 Opitutaceae bacterium
CCGCCGGCGGCAGCGTGCGCGCCAGCGCCTGGGACGCGTCCCAGTAGGCCCGCCACTCCGTCTGCGTGTCCGCCGGCAGGGCGGCAATGCGCTCCAGGGTGACGGGGGCGAATTGGTCCGGCGGCCATGGGCGCGGAGCCTCGGTGGCGGCCAGGACCGACCCGCCCAAGGCAGACAAGACGCAAAAAAGAACGGGAATGACACGGCGGTGCATGAGCCTGTGTCTAGCGGATGCGCCGGCCTCTGCACAGCCCTTTTCGCCGCCGGGTGGCCCGACTCGCGCGCCGTTACCCACCGCCGCGACCGCGGACTCCGATACGAACGCCCGCGGGCGTCATCGTCGGATCCCCGCCGGCCCCGGGCGATTTTCCGTTTCACTTTCCCGCCCATTTCGGCTGTCTTCGGGCCGCGCCGCAGCCGTTTGCGGCGGCGCCGCCCGAACCGTCCACCCCGCCCCGACGCGCCGCCATGCTCCTGACCCCGCTCGATCTCGCCATCGTCGGTTTCTACTTTGCGGCCATGCTCGTCATCGGCCTCGTCGTCATGCGCCGGGCGTCGAAGAACCTCGATTCCTACTTTCTCGCGGGCAAAGCCCTTCCCTGGTGGGTGCTCGGGGTTTCCAACGCCTCCGCCATGTGGGACATCACCGGCACCATGTGGCTGGTCTACAACCTGTTCGTCTACGGGTTGAAGGGCACCTGGCTGCCGTGGCTGTGGCCGACGTTCAACCAGGTCATCCTGATGGTCTATCTCTCGGGCTGGGTGCGGCGTTCCGGCGTGCTCACCGGCGCGGAATGGATGTCCACCCGCTTCGGCCCGCGCCGCGGCGGCGAGCATTCGCGCATCATCATCGTCATCTTCGCCATGGTCAGCGTGGTGGGTTTCATCGCCTACGCCTTCCAGGGCATCGGCAAGTTCTCGAAGGTTTTTCTCCCCTGGGATCTGAGCGCCGCCGATTACGGCGCCATCGTCATGAGTTTCACGGCGATCTACGTGCTGCTGGGCGGCATGATCAGCGTGGTGATCACCGACCTGGCGCAGTTTGTCATCATGGCGGTCTGCGCCGTGATCCTGGCGGTGATCGCCATGGTCCGGGTTCCGGCGTCGGACATCGCCGCGCTGGTGCCGGGCGGCTGGGGTCACCTCGGTTTCGGCTGGCACCTGCACCTCGACTGGTCGCACCTCATTCCCGCGCTGACGCAGAACGTCCAGGGCGACGGGTACTCGCTGTTCGGCCTGTTCTTCATGGCGATGGTCTTCAAGGGACTGCTGGTCAGCATCGCCGGGCCGGCCCCGAACTACGACATGCAGCGCATCCTGGCCGCGCGCAACTCCAAGGAGGCCGGCATGATGAGCGGCATCGTTTCCGCCTGCCTGTTTCCCCGCTGGATCCTGGTGGCGGCGATCACCCTGCTCGGGCTCAAATTCCTCGGCCCGAGGTTTGCGGCGCTGGACCCGCATTTCACCGTGCAGACTGCCGCCGGACCGAAGATCGATTTCGAGCTGGTGCTCCCCTACGTCATCGACCACTTCGTGCCCGCCGGGCTCACCGGGTTGCTGCTGGCCGGCCTCCTCGCCGCCTTCATGTCCACCTTCTCCGCCACCCTGAACGCCGGCGGGGCCTACCTGGTCAACGACCTCTACAAACGCTATCTGCGGCGCGATGCCGCGCCGCGCCATTACGTCGTCGTGAGCTATGCGGCGCAGATCGTCATCCTGGCCGTCGGCTTCGGCTTCGGCCTCATGACGCAATCGGTGAACCAGGTCACGCAGTGGATCGTC
Source organism: Opitutaceae bacterium (assembly GCA_046704925.1). GTDB lineage: Bacteria > Verrucomicrobiota > Verrucomicrobiia > Opitutales > Opitutaceae > Fen-1467. The sequence goes on from JBJKRD010000165.1 coordinate 1,783, forward strand.
AACGGCCTGTGGGGCGGCTACACGGCGGCGAACGTGCTCAAGTGGCACTGGCACCGGCTCAACGGTTACGGCTATTTCTGGGGCATGCTGGGCGGGATCGCCTCGGCGATCGTCCTGCCCCATTTCTTTCCGGACTCGGGACTCGGTTCGCTGTCGGCGTTCCCGTTGATTCTCGGTAACTCGACCGCCGGCTGCGTCGCGGGCAGCCTTCTGACCGAGCCGGAGGAGGACGAAACTCTGATCAGCTTCTACAAGTCGGTCCGGCCATGGGGCTGGTGGGGGCCGGTGCACGAAAAGGTCGTGCGGCAGGATCCGAGCTTCCGGCGCAACACCAATTTCCGCCGCGACGCCGTCAACTGCGTGGTGGCCATCATCTGGCAGATTCCCCTGTGGGCCATCCCGGTCTACGCGGTGTTCCGCGACTTTCGCGCCCTGTGGATCGCGATCGGCGTGCTGCTGGTCACCAGTTTCATCCTCAAGCGCAACTGGCTGGACAAGCTGGAAGACGATCCCCTGCCCGCGCCCGGCCGGCCGGCCTGAGCGTTTCGGGTTCTGCCTTCGGGATTCCGCGGGCCGAGCTCAAGTCGGCGGCGCCCGGCGGCGGCCGGCCGCCTGACCTGCCCGCCCCGGTCCGGCTCGGGAGGGCCTGGCGGGACGGCGCCCGGTCGGGGTTTTCAATTCGGTGAATTCCCGCCCGGTCCCGTTTGCTTATTGAACGCACCTTCGTAGCTTGTCCGGTCTTAGTCCCAATCCGTGCCATGTCGCTTGCGCACTTCAGCCCCGGGCCGCGGTGGAACGCGGCCAGCAGCGATGTGCATCTTTCGCCCCGGCGGTCTCGTGACCCCAGCCGCGCCCTGCTGGGCGGCTTCCAGCCCGCGCGACCGCCCTGATCGGAGCAATCGAGGAGGCGATCGGGCAACAAACCTTTATGGTCTGAATGACGTCATGAAAATCCTGACATCCGTTGCCGTTGCCTGTGTCATTGCCAGCGTTGGTTTCAGCCAGGAGCTGAGTTGGGCCGAGCTCGCCCGCCGGCCGGAACTTTGGCCGGCCCAATGTACGATCAAGCAAGGGGTCGCGTTCCAGGACGGCGTGCGCGTGGCCGCCGGACAGACGCTGAGGGTCCACCAGGTGAAGGCGAACGAAGCCGAGGTGGGTACCCTTGACGGACGCACGGATTTTACCGTCGGGCCCGACGAGACGGACCTGCTGGCCGTGGCGCAGGCGGCCTACGCCCGGTTGACCCCGAGACAACGCGCGCTGACGTACCCGGCCATCGCCCGGCAGAAGGAGCTCTGGCCGGCGGAGGTGGCGTTGGCGAAGAGCTTCGACCTCGGCGGGGGAATCTCCTTGCACGCGGGCGCCAAGATCGCGGTGGTCGCGGTCCTCCCTGACCGCCTCACCCTCCACATCCCGCAGGGCGATTTCCAGGTGGCGCCCTACGCCACGGACGTCATGGCGCAGGCCCGACAGTTCGTCGAAGATCCACAGGCAGGACCGCGGTTTCTGGCGGCACAACAGCAACTGGCCGGAGCGCAGAAGCAGGCGGCGGAACAGCGCGTGGCCGACGAGAAACAGGCCGCCCAAGTGCGCATTTACACCGAACTGCAGGGCAAGCTGGTCAATTCGCTCACGGACCGGCCCGAGCCGCTGGATGCGAGGGCGCCGCCCCATTACCTCGTGTTCTTCCGCGGCTCGAGCACCTGTCCGATCACCAACCGCGTGGCGCCCGGGTTCATCCAATGGTATCACGAGATGAAGCCGCGCCATCCGGATTTCGAAGTCATCTGGATCATGACCGAGTCGCCCGCGGACACTGCAAGGTTCGCGCGCAAGCTCGGATTTTCCTGGCGGGCGGTGACCTACGAGAGCACGCCGTCGATGCCCGAAGTCAACCGGCCGATCACCGGCCTGCTGCCGCAACTCATCGTCATGGATCCCAGCGGAAGAATCCTCATCGACGCGTCGCAGAACGCGGTGCCCGGTGCGATCCGCCAATTGGACGCGCTCCTCCGGAAGAATTCCACGCAAATGTAGCTGGCCGGCACGCGGGCGCCGGGGCCCGCGTGGGAGCAGCGAGCGTCACCCATCACCCTGACCAACCATCGATCATGAACGTGCGTCGTCCATGCCTCTGGGGCGTCGTGGCGATCCTCGGGGTCACCGGCACCGATTGCGGACGCGCGGTGGTTTTCGAGCAGGTCGTGGGTCCCGCGGAGCGGCTGGCGCAATATATGGTCAGCCCGCACGGCGCGCATCTGGCCACCGTCCTGCCGGCGGACGGCAGGTTCACCGTGCAGATCGACGGCGTGGCCGGCCCGGCGTTCGACGAAATCCTGCCGGTGCATCGCAGCCTGCAACTGACCGCGTCCGCCGGCGCCGCGCCGCTGGTGGTCTTCAGCCCCGACGGCCATCGCTCCGCCTATCTTGCCCGCCTTGGCCACGAGGCCGTGCTCATGGTCGACGGCCGGGAACAGTTGCGACTGCCCCTGGCGGATCACGCCGCCTGGCACCTGGCATTCACCGGGGAGCAGGGCCGCCATGTGGTCCTTTTCCGTGGCGACCAGCCACCGGCGGCGCTTTGGATTGACGGCAAGCCGGAGCCCCCGATGGATTCGCCCGGCCTGGTCTGCAGCCGCGATGGCGCGCGCTATGCCTATCCGGCGACCGTCGACGGACGGCGGACGTTGATGGTCGACGGTGTCGACGCCGGCTACTTTGCCGCGCAACCGCAGTTCACCGCCGACGGACAGCACTTGATTGGACTCGGCAGCTCGGTCCGGGGCCAGAGCCTGCTCGCCGACGGCCAATCGCTGTATACCACGCGCAGCATCCGATGGCTCTATGTGGCGCCCGCGGGCAGGGATATCGTCACGGTGGGTACCTATTATTTCGATCCCAACGATCCCTCGTGGCCCCCGGAATCCCGGCCGGTGGTCGCCCGTTACGCCGCCCTCTATCCGAATGGCGACGGCGACTTCGTCGCCTTTGACGGCAAGCCGGTGCAGTTCACCTGCGGCACCGGCGCGCAGATCGGCCGGGTGATCTTCAGCACCGACGGGCGCCACTACGCCGCCGCCTGCGTCAAAGGCGACGTGCAATACACGCTGCTTGACGGCAAACGCGGCCCGGAGCTCGCCACGGTGGACCCGGCCTCCCTCACGTTCTCCCCGGATTCCTCCCGCTTCGCCTACGTCGCCACGCGGGACGGCCGGAGCTACGCCGTCATCGACGGGAGACTGTCACCCGTGCCCGACGGCACGCGCCTCGTGAGGTTCAGCGCCGACGCCCGCCACTGGGCGGTCGCGGGAGCCGAGGTGCTGGTCGACGGCCAACCGACGGGCCTGGGCGGCGACTGTACGTTCAGCCCGGATGGCCGCCATGTGCTGGTCGCGGGTTGGAACCTCTCCGACCACAAGACCGGCCTCTACCTCGATGGCCGGCTCGCCTACGAGAATCCCCATGGCCTGATCGCCTGGGCGTTTTCGGCGGACGGCCGGCATCTTTATTGGCTGGCGGAGGAGCCCGACAAGAGCCTCGACGATCTCGAAGACTTCGTGACCTACGCTGACGGCCGGGCCGTCGCCCGCTGCTATGACGTGCCGGCTGCCGGCCCGCTCGTGAAGGCGATCGCGCAAACCCACGACACCGATTACGGCCGCGCCTCGGCCGTCTGGGCGCTCGAAGCGGACGGCGCGCTGCTGGCCCTCGGTCCCGCCGGCGACCGCGTGCTCCGCGACCGGGTCAAACCGCCGGGAGACACGACCATCGCCAGTGTGTTTGAACCGCGACCGGTCGCCGGCCCGGCCGCGCCCGCCAACCCGGACGATTTCTCCACTCTCATGGAGCGGGCTCACAACGAATTAATGCGACAGGCAACGGCGCCCAACGCGGCCCCGACCGGGCCAGCCTCCGCGCCCGCCCCAAAACCCTGATTCGGATTCCAGCCCGACGACATACGGCCACCCCGATCTTATGCCCAAAACGAACATCCTCCTCCTAGCTGGAATCCTCAGTGTCCTGAGCTCCGCCCTGCCGGCCGCCCCCAAGGTCGAAACTCAGGATGTCGCCCCGATCAGCCCGGGCTTCAAATACGTCGTAAGCCCCCGCGGCGTGCATGTCGCCGCCGTCATGCGCAAGGGCATCCACTGGGAGGTCAGGATCGACGGCGCCGACGGCCCGCGGATCGACGCCGTGGTGACCCCAACTTCAGCCTTTATCGACGCGCGGCGCAACCTATACACGCCAAGCTCCCCCACCGGCCGATACCAGACCGATCAAATCGTCCCCCAACCCGTCACTTTCAACCGCGACGGGACCCATTGCGCCTACCTCGCCCGGGTCGGCAATGAATGGGTGCTCTACAAGGACCAGCAGGAGATCCTGCGCCTGCCCGCCTCGGGCGACGTCGGCGCCATCGTCGGCATCGCCGGCTCCGCGGGCAACACCGACATCCGCCTGCAATTCGCCGGGTCCTACAGCGATCGCCTGCTCTTCGCCATGTCCAGCTACTATGGCTACCAGTTGTGGGTCGACGGCAAGCAATGGCCCGGCTACTTCGCGGACGCCGGCGGCTCCGGCCTCGAATCGACCGATCCCCTCATCAGCCCGGATGGCGACCATATCGCGTATCCGGCCCAACTCGACCGTGATCATCGCGGCCTCGTCGTCGACGGGCAGGTGGCCGACTACTATGCCGACCACCTGACCTACACCTCCGACAGCCGGCACCTCCTCGGCGAGTCGCCGGGCCCCAAGGGCGGCACCTCCCTGATGGAGGACGGAAAACGGCTCTTCACGGCCAACACGCTGATTTCCTATTATTGCGCCCCGGTCACGGACCGCATCGCCGCCGTGATGGTCCATCGGTATCCGGACGGCAGCCAGGGACAGTTTCTGGTCATCGACGGCCGACCCGTGCCGGCCACGCTCTGCCACAACGGCATCCAAGCGGTGGTCTTCAGCCCCAACGGGCAGCATTATGCCACCGTCTGCCAGGAAGGTCAGAACAACTTTGTCGTCGAGGACGGAAAAAAGGTCGCGGAGCCCTACGACACGCAGGGTGCCGGGCAGTACTTCAACGGGCCGCCTCCGGGCGGAATCGCCTTTTCGCCGGATTCCAGCCGGCTGATCTACGTCGAGCACGGCGCCGGCAAATACGTCATGGTGGTCAACGGCGACGAATCCGATGATGCATTCGACCACCTCCAGGGTTTTCTTTTCAGCGCCGCTGGCGGGCACTATGCCTACTGCGGAGATATCCAGGGTGGAAACTACTCCAGCTCGCTCGATATCGACGGGAAGACCGTGCAGACGGGCAAAAGCATCGACTTTTCCCAGTTCGCCTTCAGCCCCGACGGCAGCCGGTGGGCGGATGTGGCCGGTCCGCTCTACGTTGACGGGAAATCCACGGGGTTGAACGCCGGCTATTTTTGGTTCAGTCCCGACAGCCAGCACATCGCGGAGATCGGGTTTCGCCCTGCGGACAACACCGTCGGACTTTGGCTCGACGGCCATCTGGTCTACAAGGGGTGGAGGGCGCCCAAATATGTGACCTTCAGCGCCGACAGCCAGCACCTCTTCTGGTGCGCGCAGGAGCCCGATCCTTCGCGAAAAGATGGGAACTACTTCGTTTTCGTCACCTATGCCGACGGCCAACCCGTGGCGCGGTCCGATGCTTTTACCGGTGAGTCGACGGTGCTGATGCAACCCGCCGGCTACATGGATCACACGATCCATCCCGGATGGCAGGCGGTCGGCCCATCAAGCCTGGCCTGCCTGGTCGTACCGGTGGGCGGCGACGTCCAGCACGACCTCATCACGCCGGCGGACAGCAGCCTCGACACCCTGCTCGCGGCGGCCAAGAGCGCCCCGATTCACCCCTAGCCCGCATTTTTCTTGCTCCCGATTCTATCCCTCTGCGGGTTTGGTGCCGCCGAAGGAAATGTGGGCTGTCGGCGTCGATCGGAACCCTTGCGGAGCCCCCAATACAAGGCGACGACGAGATGGGACGGAACCGCTTCGGCTCCGCGCCGTTTCGTTGCGTTCGTCAATAGCCACTCCTCCATCATGAAAGCCCTGCGTTTCCTGCTGATCGCCGGACCGCTGGTCGCCACCGCCCAAGCCGCGCAACTGACCTGGTCGGCCCTTGTGGGCCAGCCGGGATTTTGGCCCACCGAGTGCACCCTCGCCCGCACCATCCGGTTCCGCCAGGGGGGCGGCGTCGAGGCGGGCCAGCACCTGCAGGTGCTCCGCCTCGAGACGGATCGGGCGATCGTGGCTTCCGCGGACGGTCGGTACCGGTTCGCCGTCAAGGCCGAGGACACGGACATCCTGCAATTGGCCGGCGACACGGCGGCGCACCTGAGCCCGGCCCAACGCGACCTGACCATTGCCTCCGTGCTGCGCCGGCCGGAATTGTGGCCGTATCGCGTCACGCTGCGCGCGGCGCCGACCTGGGCGGCAACGTGGTGCGCGCCGGCGAGAAAGTCGTGGTGATGGGAGTCGAGCAGGACCAGTTGCTCGTCAGGTGCGAACGCCTGAATACGAGTTTTGATGTCGATCCGCAGACCACGGACCTGCTCATCAGTCCCTTGTCCGGCAACACCATACCGCAACTGGTCGTGTCCGATCGTTACGGCAAGGTGCTAATCGACAGCAACCGGGTGACCCGCCCGGTCGCCCTCCAGCAGCTCGTGGCCCTGCTGCGGACGGACGGGGCCAACGGGTGACGTCGCCGCAGTGAGCCATTGCCCGGCATCGAAGATCCTCGCGCATGTGGATCAGGATTTGTCCCCGACGTGTCGGGCGCAAAGCCGAATGGTGCTAAGCCAAACGGTATGGCGGGCACGGCGGCCCGCCCTCCAGGGGTCAGAAATCTGTAGGACCAGGCGCCTCAAACCCGCGTCCGTCGGCGCACCCAGCAGAGTCCGGCGAACGCCACGCCGATCAGTACGACGGTCGAGCTGGCGTCGGGAACCGCGGGGGTCCCGCCGTGGATGGTCCAGGTAAAGACTCCGTTCGCCAGGGTATTTGCCGAATAGGAAGTGGAGCCAAAGTTGCCCCAGTTCGAAAGCTCCACCGTGTAGATGTTTCCAGCCGTTACTCCTCCGAAGAAAACGCCGCTCGTCGTCGGATCAAATCCATTTGTCACCGGAGCGCCGACGCTTGAGTCAAAGTTGTCGGTCAGTAAGACCCCGTTCAACCCAAAGGTGTTGCCGGAGCCCGTAATCGCGTAGCTCATTTCGAACCATCCTGTAACGTCGGCTTGGAAGACATAACGCCAATCAACCGCGCCGTTTGTGGTGGCCTCGGTCGCGTCAACCACGTTCCAGCCCCAAGCCAAGTTGACCGTTCCGGAATTCCCGTCTGCCGCCCAGGTGGCACTGCCATCGGCGAACGCAGTATTGGGTGCGCCCGCGGGATCGTTCGCTGTCGCCGAGGCGCTCAAACTCAGACCGGCGGGCGTGCCGAGCCAACTCGTCGTCTGGCTGTCGCCAGCCACCGAACCGCCAATAGCCGTGACCGATACATCAAAAGACATGGATGCGCTCTGCGGCACCGCAAACGTCGAGCTGGCCGCGGCCAGCGTCACTGCAAAGCCCAAAGAGAGATGCTGGATTTTCATGATGCCCTGCAAATAATTAGCATATTTCAGACCAGACAAATCATCTAAAACTGTAACATGTTACAAGCCAATACTTAATAATTTCTGTGGTTCATCATATCTAATCTACGGCCTCGGAAAAATGTAAGAATCACCGACACTTATTCCGAAAACCTTACGTCATGACCGGGACTTATCCCCAAGGTCCCCGTTGCCCGGACGACGCGATCAATGGTCCATGGACTCCGACGCGCTCGCGCGAGCACCGGGCGGAATCACAATCCGAAGCTCATCCGCAATCGTCGATTGCCGCCGTCGAAATACGGATGACACGTGGCTCCGCGACTTTCCTACAGGCCATCCTTCCGTCTCGGCTGAGCACCCGCCCGAGCCCCTCGAAATTCTTTCGAAAGACGGCGGAACCGAGGGACACTCGGACCCTCCGGGTTATCCGACAAACTGTGAGACTGCGTTCCGCTTGGCCGCCAAGCCATGAAGGTACCGGCGGGCTCGAATTCATTGCGTGCCCGTCAACCTTCCCTACGATGACGGCGGGCTGATACCCTGCCCGTGAAACCAAACATGTCCCCGACTCCCGCGTTCCTCATCGGAATAGGCACGCTCACCGCGGTACTCAACCTCGCCGCGGCGCCGCCCATCACGACGGTCCACCTGGCCGACGTGCGCATGCGCGACGCCTGCGTGCTGCCGGACGCCACGAATCATACGTATTACCTGGTGGCTGCCGCGCGGGGCAACGCCGTCCGCGCTTACACCAGCAAGGACCTCGTGAATTGGGAGGGGCCGCACCTCATCTTCCAGACTCCGCCGGGATGGTGGGGTGGTGCGGACATCCGCGGCATCTGGGCCCCCGAACTCCACGCCTACCACGGCAAGTACTACCTTTTTCTAACGTTCAACACGTCGGACAGGTTTCCCGAACAGTGGCGCAACTGGCTGCCGCGCGTACGTCGCGGCTCGCAGATCCTCTGGGCCGACTCCCCGCTCGGGCCCTACCATGCGTTCACCGACCACGCCACCACGCCGACCGACATGATGACGCTGGACGGCACGTTCTGGGTCGAGGACGGAGTGCCGTATATGGTCTTCAGCCACGAATGGGTCCAGATCGTCGACGGGACGATGAACCTGGTCCGGCTCAAGCCCGATCTCTCGGGCACCGTGGGCGAGCCCGTGCGCCTCTTCTTCGCCAGCGACGCGCCCTGGTCAAAACAGAACCGGCAGTACGGCTGCTGGGTGACCGACGGGCCGTACCTGTATCGCAGCAAATCGGGCCGGCTGTTCATGATCTGGTCGAGCGGCGGCGCGCACGGTTACACGACCGGAGTCGCGATCTCGGATTCCGGGAGGCTCGCCGGGCCGTGGCGGCAGCAGGCGGAGCCGCTCTACGGCAACGACGGTGGTCACGGCATGATCTTCCGCACGTTCGACGGGCATTTGATGCTGGTGCTGCACCAGCCCAACGAGTTTCCCAAGGAACGGATTCACCTGTTCGAACTCGAGGATACCGGCGAAACGCTGCGCATCGTGCGTGAATTCACCGGCGAGCGGTAGGAACCGCTCTCCGAGAGCGCCGTCGCGGCAGGTTGGCTCGCGCCGGGTGGAACGTGTGCTCCGCGCGCCGCCGTACCCTATGCTGGCGCCGCGTCCGTAGCCGCACGCGCGAGCGTTTGGCTCCACGGAACGCAGCGTGGGCGGAGTTGCGGGAGCAGGCCCCGCGCGCCTACGCGCGCAGCTAATCTACCAGTTTACCTCTGCAAGTATTTAACCTGCTAAGGAGCGGCCACCGGCGTCACGATGCCCGCGAGATCGACCCGAAATGCCGGCAGCCCGAGCGTGAGTCGGCGACCGACGGTGGTCCCTTCGGTCGTGCCCGCGGCGGCACCGGTCTTCGGATCGAACCATTCGACGCGGTAGCGTCCGCCGGGCGAATCCAGCAACGTTACGGATCGGTTCTCCAGCATCGGCGGATTGTAGATGTGCGCGCCGGCGGGAAAGACGACATCCGGGGCGCACACATAGATCAATGCCCGATCGCCCTCGCGCAGGCCCACCGCCTCCGGCCCGAATTTCCAGCCACCGGCGAACGTCGCGGGCCGAACCTGCTCCAGCCGGATGCCGTCCAACAGCAGCCAGTCCGCGCCCTCATTGCTGACCTCGATCACGTGCCGGCCCGCGGTCAGATCGGCCGAAAAATCCTCGTCCACCTTCAAACCGCCCGGCACCGGCCGGCCGCCCGGCGCGATCGCCTTTCGCAGCACCTCGGCTCCGTCAACCCGCACCACCAGCTCGGCCTTCGAGGCGACGGAGGCGACGTGCAGAATGAGCCGGGCTTGATCGCCAAACCACGCGGACAGGCGGATCGGCTTCTGCAATTCCGGATGGGCGCGTCCCTGCACGTAGCCCATCAGGGACTCCGCGGCGCGGGCCGCCGCCAGGGGATCGGCGATGGCACACGCATTCGGCAGCCGGGCGCGCCACGAAGTGTTCAGCGGGAGCCGGGCGGAAAACGGCGCGCGGCCCGGTTCCGCGTCGGCCACCTCCACCGGCGGCGCGCCGCCACCCGCGAAATCCACCGGCGTCCACCAGCCGTCGTACCAGCCCCCGCGATGCAGCAGGCCGGTCATCGCCGCGTAGAGCGGGTACACGTCGTTCCGGTCCAGGTCCTGCCACCACCATGACATCGCCGAGCCGACGGTGCCGCCGAGTGCCGCCGCCCACAGTCCCTGCCGGAAACCGCGCAGATACGGATCGGCCGCGATGTCCCAGCCCCGGGCGTCGATGCCGAATTCCCCGATCATGACCGGCTTGCCGTACCGCTCCAGAAAGGAGCGCGCGAGCGCCGGGAGGCTCCGGATCGTGCCGGTCTCGAAATAGGAATGGTACGAGGCGAAATCGAGTTCCGGCAGTTTCCACACCTCCGGCCGGTCGCTCCCGCCGGTCAGACTGGTGCTCACCAGGTGCCGATAGGGATCGTGACCCTCGAGCCAGCGGGCCATCTCCTCGTGCCAGGCGACGACATCGTCTTCCCGCAGCTTTCCCGGACCAAACACGTTGTCGATCTCGTTGAACAGCTGCCACGCCAGCAGATACGGGCTGTAGCCGTAGCGGCCCACGAGATAGCGCAGACGTTTCTTGTAGATCGATTTCGCCTGCGGATCGGTGAAGAAATCGTCCGGTTGCGCACAGGGGCCGCCGTTGGCCTCGTTGTAGGGATCGGATTTCCAGAAATTGTTGGACCCGCCCCAATTGGCGTTGTCGACCTGAAACATGCCATGGTGATCGAAGCAGAAGAGCAGGTAGATGCCGTCGCGGTCCGCGAGATTGAAGATATGATCCAGCTCCCAGGCGCTCTTGAGGTCGTAGTTGTCGAGCGTCCCCGGCTGGTGCTCGATCCCGGCCCACCACGGACTCATCCACAGGCGCGCAAAATTCTCGCCGGCCCGGTGCATGGACCCGAACCAGCGGTCATAATCGAAGGTGCCCTCGTTTTCCGCCCAGCAGACATTGGCGCCCACCAGGCGCAGCGCCCGGCCGTCGGAGATCTCGAAATCGCGCTTGTCCGGGGCGATCCGCACCCAGCCCACCCGCCCCGCCGGCGGCCCGGCCGGCACGGTGAAATGGATGACGACCGGTGGCACCGCGGCGCTCCCGGCGACCCCGATGCTGAGCGAGAGCGAGTATTCGCCGGGCTCCGCCGGCGTGAAGCGGATCCGCCACTGCGGCGCCCCGGCGGGCGTGAGTTCCTCCCGGCCCGCCACCAGCCGGCGCGTATAATCCTGATACCAGAAGGCCGGCACCGACAGGATGGCCCCGGAGGGGGCCGCAATCGTGGCGTCCAGGCGGATCAAGTCCGGATCGAAGTTGTTGGCCGACGGCGGCACGTGGTCGACCCGGAACTCGAGCAGCCGCCAGATCCGGGGCGGGTTGAGCGGAACAATCTCCGGCGTCTGCGCCGCCCGACCGCCGGCGCCAAA
>JBJKRD010000166.1:0-11904 GCA_046704925.1 Opitutaceae bacterium
GTGTTGGGCAACGAGGAGCAGGGTCTGGCGGCCGACGTGGCCGCCGCCTGTGAGCGCCTGGTGCGGATCCCGGGAGCCGGGACCGTTGAGTCGTTGAATGTGGCGGCGGCGGCGGCGATCCTCATTCACCATTTCCTGCGCCCGGCGGCGGCCCGGAGCCGCTTGCGTGTCGCCCCGGGGAGGATTCAATTGCAGCGGCCATGATCTCCCTCCACGAAGGCCGCGGCCCGGGATCCCGACGGGCGACGGGCCGGCGCGTGCTCACGCTGCGCCTGGCCGTGGCGACCATCCAACCCCGCATCTGGCGGCGCCTGCTGGTGCGCGAGGCCATGTGGCTGAGCCGGCTGCACGAGGCCATCCAGATCGCGTTTACCTGGTACGACTACCAGACGCACCTGTTCACCATGGGGGAGCGACGGCTGGGCAATCCCGTGGATCACGACGGCGTGGTCGTGGAGGATGATCGCGATGTGACCCTCGCGGACCTCGCCCTGCGGGAGCACGCGCATTTCACCTACGATTACCTGTTTGGCGAGGGCTGGCACGTGGACGTCCGGGTGGAGAAGGCGGTCCGGGCCGGCAAGGGCGGATACTACCCCCGGTGCGTGGCCGGCGAACGCGCGGGGCCGCCCGAGGAGTGCGGCGGGACCGACGCCTACAAGGACATGCTTTATTGCCTGAGGCATCCCGAGACGGATCTGGGCCGCGAGTGGCGCGAGTGGCTCGGGCCGGTTTATGATCCCGAGAGATTCGATCCGGCGGCGGTCAACCGGGAGCTGAAGCGCCTCGGCCGTTAGGCCGGCCCGGCCGGCGAACGGCTCCGGCTCAGGACGGTCGCAGCGGCGGCTGCGAATCCCCCGTCCGGGTCGCGGCGATCTCCTGCACCTGCCGGCGGAAGACCGGATGCCGGTTCAACACGCGCTCAAAGGCCTCGCGGTTCAGCAGGAAGACGTCGCAGTAGCCCACCGCGCGGGCCGACGCATTGCGCGGACGGGCCGTCAGCAGGGCGGATTCGCCGAAGAACGAGCCCGGGCCGAGCGTCGCCAGCACCGTGCCGTCGACCGCGACAATCTCGACCTCGCCGCGCTGGATGAAATACATCGCGTCGCCCGGCTGGCCGGCATGGAAAACCTCCTCGCCCGGGATGATCACGTGGGGCCGGAGCTCCAGGATGATTTCGTGGAGCAGGTGGCGATCCGCCCCGCGCAGCATGGGCACCTTCTCGATGATCTCGGCATTGAGGAAAAGCGCCACTTCGAGTCGCAGCTTCGGCGGCAGGTCGTCCAAAATCGCCCGGACATCCCAGCCCTTCCCGCTTTGCCAGAGATAGCGATAGTACTCGCGGACCCGGCCGCGCAGGCCGGCTGGGAGGCTGTTGCTCCGCATGAACGAGTCGACCCGGTCCAGCAGCTCCAGGTAACGCTCCCGCGCCGCATCCAGCCGGGCGAGCAGGCTCGCGATGTTGCCGAGCACGAAACCAAAGAAACCGACGCCCAGCAGCATGGTCATGGCGGCGTACAGCATCTGCGGTCGGGTCGTGGGCACGATGTCGCCGTAGCCGACCGTGGTCAGCGTCGTGATCGTCCAATACAACGACCGGACGTAATCCAGGGGCGGATGCGGTCCCGCACCGGTCCAGCCGCCGCCCAGCGAAGCCCAGCCGCACGCCAGGAAATTGACCACGATCGGCACGATGAAACCCAGGGGGATGAGTCGCGCCAGCACCGGATGCAGGCCGTCGAATTCGTCCAGCAACAGGCGGAGCAGCACCAATTCCCTGATGATCAGCAGCTTGGGGAGCAGCGCGTAGACCGCCCCGGCCCCGAGAAACGGATGCAGCAGGCTGTACGCCGGAAAAGCGATGAGGGCGTCGGTGATGAGCGCCCAACGGCCGCCCGCTCCCGGTCCCACGCGGGCCACGTTCTTGAATTGAAATCGGCGCCAGTGGTTGGTGGCCATCAACACCAACAGGCCCGCGTCAAAAAGGTAGTCGAAGGCCACCACCTTGACGGTGGCGGCGAGGTAGACGATGCGGATCGGAATCCACAGGCTCGCAACGACCGCCGCGACGATGTTCACCTGGGTGATTCCGCGACTGAGCTGACGCGGTATTGCGGCGGCGGAGGACTGATCTTTCTTTTTGGGGGCAACCATCAGCTCCGACCGCGCGCACGGTCGGACGCCTGAGAGTTAATGGTCAATGGGTTGGCGTCAACACAGGCGCGGAGACGCCGGTTCGCCGGCCGCGGTGGCGGGGCGCGGCGCGACCGTCACGGAACATTGACCCCGCATCATCTGCGCTGGAGGACGTAGTGCGGATCGGGGCTGGGGGAAAAAAGCTCGGTGGGGGCGCCGCGGCGGGTGCATCGGCCGCGATCGAGCAGCAGCACCTCGTCGCACAGGGCCACGACCTCGTTGGGGTCATGGCTCACAAACAGAATGGGAATGCGGAACTCGTCGCGGATGGTGTGCAGGTAGGGGATCACCCGCTTCTTCAGTTCCGCGTCCAGGCCGGCGAGCGGCTCATCCAGCAGCAGCAATTGCGGCGAGGCCAGCACGGCCCGGCCGAAGGCCACGCGCTGCCTTTCCCCTCCCGAAAGCGAGCCGGTCGGGCGGTCGAGCAGGTCGGCGACATTGAGCACTTGGACGACGTGGTCGAAGGTGATTTCCGGCCGGTCCGCGAGGTGGCTGTAGCAGAGATTCTGCCGGACACTGAGGTGCGGGAATAACGCGTCGTCCTGGGGCACGTAACCGATGCGCCGCCGTTCGGGCGCAAGAAACACCTTGTCGCCGGCATCCGAGAGCACGAGGCCGTCGAGGACGATCCGGCCGGCCGCCGGTCGGCGCAGGCCGGCGATCACCTCGAGCACCGAGGTCTTGCCCGCGCCGGAGGCGCCAAAAAGCCCGGTGATGCGCGCGCCAAGCACCGCGTCCATCTCAAGGGCAAACGCGGTGAGCGGCAGGTGCAGGCCGGTGAGTTCCAGTTTCATGCGAGGCCCTTGCGGCGCAACAGCACTTCACTCAGCCACAGCGCGCCGAACGCCAGCGCCACCGAGATGAGCAACAGGCCCCACGCCCGGTCCTCGCGGCTGAGCATGACGAGGTGGTAGATGGAGAGCGAAAGGGTGGCGGTGCGGCCCGGGATATAACCGGCGACCATGATGGTGGCGCCGAATTCGCCCAGCGCCCGGGCGAACGCCAGCATGGCGCCCGCCGCGAGACCGCGCCGCGCCAGGGGGAGCGTGATGGTCCAGAAAGTCCGCCACGGCCCCGCGCCCAGCGTGCGGGCCACTTGTTCGAAGCGCGGATTCACAGCCTCCAGGGCCAGCCGCGCGGTGCGCACCAGGAGCGGAAACGACATGACCGCCGTGGCGATCAGCACCGCGCGCCACGTGAACACGATCTCCGCGCCGAAGATCCGCTCGAACCAGTGGCCGACGAGACCGCGGCGCCCCAGCAACTTCAGGAGGAGCAGGCCGGTGGCCACCGGCGGCATGACGAGCGGCAGGGACACCAGGGTCTCCACCACCGTCTTGCCGCGCCATCTCCGGCGCGCGAGCAACCAGCCCAGGGCGATCCCCGGCGGCAGGATCGACAGGGTCCCGAGGGCGGCGACCCAGGTCGTGAACCACGCAACCTGCCAGGTTTCGGATGACACGAGGGGAGAGCGAACACCACGATGCCCGGCGGTCAATCCTGCGTGTCAACCGTCGGCTCCGGGCGGGCGGGACTCATGGGGGAAGGAGGAATCCGTATTTGACGAAGACGGCGCGCCCCTTGGGGGACGCGAGGAAGGCAAGAAAATGCCGGGCCCCGGCGGGATTCGCGCTCCCCTTGACCACCCCGACCGGATAGGAGATGTGCGGTCCGTCCGCCACGGGGACCTCGTAGGCGATGCGCACCGATTTCGAGATAAGGGCGTCGGTCCGGTACACGATGCCGGCGTCGACGTCGCCGCTCTCGACCGCCGCCAGGGCGGCCCGGACATTTTCCGCCGGCACGATCTTGCCGGTCACGGCGGTCCACACGCCCTCCTTCTGCAGGTACTCGCGGGCGTAAATGCCGGCCGGCACGGTTTCCGGCTCGGCGATCGCGAGCCGTCCCACCGCCGGTCGCGCAAGATCCTTGATGGAGGTGATCTGCAAATGGCTGTCCTTCCGGACCGCCACCACCAGCGAATTGGAGAGGAGGCTGCGCCGGGTCGCGGGATCGATCAACCCGGCGCGGGCGAGTTCGTTCATCTTGGCCTCGTCGGCGGAGAAGAAAAGGTCCGCCGGCGCACCCTCTTTGATTTGCAGCGCCAGGATGCTGGACGCCCCCAGGTTGAGCCGCACCGTGTCGCCCGTAGACTGGTGGTAGTCACGGGCCAGCTCGCGCAGCGCGTCGGACAGGCTGGCCGCGGCAAAGACCGTGACCCCGGCGGCATCCGCGCGCCCGGCCGCGAGCACGGTCGCCGCGACGGCGCTGCCGAGGCGGAGGAAGAAGGCCAGGCGTTTCATCGGCAGTATGGTCGCAGTCGTTCGCGAAATTCGATGTTGTTGACGCCGTCCGCTCCCGCGCCGCGTTCGACACGGCCGTCCCCTGAAGCGCGCGCCCCGTTGGGGTTCAGTGCGACTCGAGGTGGCTCATCAGCGTGTGCCACTCGAGCACCTCCTGCAGCAGGGCGCGCTCGGTGCGGCGCACCAGGTGCTCCAGGCTGTGCCAGGTTTGGGTCACGATGATCTGTTTGTGGACGGCCTCCAACAGATGGCACATCTCGCGGTAACGCGCCACCCGCCGGTGCAGGTCGTAGATGGAAACGAGCGAGATGAAAGCGGCGGCCACCACCGGCAGCACGATGGGCAGGAAGTAGAACGCGATGGATTCCTCCAGAAAACCGGCGGGCTGGTGGGCAAAGGTGTCGTGAAACGCATACCAGGCGGTGAACAGGATCGCCAGCACCGTGCTGATCGAGAAGGCGTGGCGCAGCCGGCGCAATCCCGGCTCGGCTTTGCGCAGCCGGTGGCGGTAGTAGGCGAGCTGGTCCTCGATGCGCGTGGTCCGGTAATATTGACGGAACGTGTCGAGGTTGACGTGCACCCTGGCGGCCGCGCGCTGGTGCAGCACGTGCAGCGAGCGGACCAGTTGCCGGACCTCCGGGAGTTCGAGGTCGGTGAACAGCGCGGTGTTGCGCGGCATGCCCCAGGTGGCCAGGGCGGCCCGGCCGATCTCGGCGGCGAGGCGGCAGCGGACCCAGTGGTGCTGGGCGCGCGAGAACCGGATCGCCAGCGCCGCGCCCAGCGCGCCGAGCAGGAAGAGCAGCTTTGCCCAGGGCACGAAAAGCTCGTGCCAGTCAAATGCCAGACCCGCCGTGGCCGTCACCGTCGCCCCCACGTGCAACAGCACGGTCGACGAAGTCAGTAGCCGGAATCGCGGGGCGCCGCGACTGGCCGCGTGGTCGGCCTTGCGCTGAAAACGCTCCACGGTCTCGCGGGCGTCGGCGGGCGTGCCGGTCACGCCCGGGGCCTCGGGCAGGGCGTTGAGGAAGGCCAGCTCGGAGTCGGCCTCGGTGAAGTGCTCGAAATTCTCGCGGCGGACCTGTCCCGTGGCGGGATCGACCACGAGGAGCGGCCGGCCCAGTTCGCGGGCAAAGGTCACGACTTCCGCGGTGCCGCCGCGTCCGCGGGCGGGTTCGCCGTCCCACAGCGCCAGCAGCACGTCGCAGGCGTTGACCGTTTCGATGCCGCAGTTGAGGTACGCCTCGTCGCGGTCGAGGCCCGCGGCCGACACCTGCTCGATCTCCGCGCGGGCCAGCAGCGCCTGCGCCTGCTCCCACTCCTCGGGGGTGAAATCCTTTTCGAATTCGGTGCGGGGCAGCGGCAGGACCGCCTCCCACCGGTACCCCGCGTCCAGGATCCGCTGCGCAAACACCAGATCGCCCCCGGCCGCCGCCGAGGATATCCCGATCCATTCGCCGGGCGCCTCACCGAACAACCGGTCGAGGCTCGCCCGCAGGTATTCCGCGGCCTGCGGCCATTTGCCCAACTGGCGGTGGCCGGTGAAGCCGACTACGTGAAAAAGGGGCAGTTCGTTCGGCGCCGCCATGCGGGCCGAGTCTGACCCCGGCCTACGCCGGGCTGTCAATGCCGAAGGGCCGGCCGCGCCCGGCGGATTCGCGGGCGACCTTCCCGCGCCTTGTGGAAACGGACGAAAGCGGTATCATGGCGGGGTTCAACGCCCGCGCCCTTGAATCCAGCTCATCCAGCGCCGGTTGGGATGCGTTTGCGTCCGCGATTCCGCGGCCGGCGGACGCGAGGCTGGCCGGACCTAAGGGGCGCGGGGCCGCCGTTTGCGGGCGATGGCAAGGGCCCACTGCCGCGCTGGCGAGGGATGGGTCGATTTGACTCCAACAGGCCACCCGGCATATTTCCGGCCCATTCCTCAAGGGCCGGCAAAACCCCAGAACGGCCGTTGCTCAACGCATTGATGTCCCCCCGGACACCATCCAGACCGGCAGGCCGCGCTTGCGGCAGATTCAGTCCGTGCCAACGCGAACGGACGCCGGGCTCGCGCCCGGTGCCCGGGCGTCACGCCCGGAGGGACCGATGAGCGATCCGGCCAGAGCGGTCTTCGTCAGCTATGCATCGGAGGATTCTCCGGCGGCGTCCAAGATTTGCGACGCGCTGCGGGCCGCGGGCGTGGAGGTCTGGTTCGACAAGAACGATCTGCGCGGCGGTGACGCCTGGGACACCAAGATCCGCCAGCAGGTGCGGGAATGCGCGCTTTTCATTCCGGTCATTTCGGCCAACACCCAGGCGCGGACGGAGGGATATTTCCGCCGCGAATGGAATCTGGCCGCCGCCCGCATCCTCGACATGGCCAAGGGCAAGCCGTTCCTCCTGCCCGTGGCGATCGACAGCACCAAGGACGGCGAGGCGCTGGTGCCGGACGAGTTCCTGCACGTGCAGTGGACCCGGGTGGCCAACGAGCGGACGCTGCCGGCCCTCGTGCAACGCGTGTGCCGCCTGCTGGGGCAGGAGACCGTGGCAGCCCCGGAATGGCCGGCGGCGCCCGCGGTGAGCACCGGCACCCGGCCGCAATTCAGCGACAAGTCCCTCGCGGTGCTGGCCTTCGCCAACCTGAGCGACGACAAGGAAAACGAGCATTTCTCCGACGGGATCAGCGAGGAGCTGATCAACGTCCTCGCCAAGGTGCCGGGTTTGCGGGTGTCGGCGCGCACCTCGGCCTTTTCCTTCAAGGGGCGGCAGGTGCCGATCTCGGAGTTCGCCTCCCAACTGGGCGTGGCCTACGTCGTGGAGGGCAGCGTGCGCCGCGTGGGCAACCGGGTGCGCATCGCGGCGCAGTTGATCAACGCCGCGGACGGCTGCCATCTGTGGTCGGACAAATACGACCGGGGGGTGGAGGACATCTTCGCCGTGCAGGACGAGATTGCCGCGGTGATCATGAAGGAGCTGCGGGCGGCGATCATGGGCAGCCAGGGGGACGGCACGGCGGGCGGCCTGGGTACGGAGGCCCAGACGGCCGCCAGGGGCCGCACCCAGAATGTCGAGGCTTACGGACTCTTCTTCAAGGGGCGGCAACACCTGGCGCGGCTTTCGCGGGAGGACTTCAAGCTGGGCATCGGCTGTCTTCAGCACGCGATCACGCTCGACCCCACGTTTGCGCTGGCCTGGGCGGAGCTGGCCCGGGCCTACCAGATGATGTCGCAGTACGGCTACCAGTCGTACTCCCTCGGGTTCACCCTGTCGCGGGCCGTGGCCCAGCGGGCCCTCGCGCTCGAGCCGCAACTGGCGGAGGCGCACGCCGCCTTGGGGCAGGTCTACCTCAAGTTCGATTGGGACTGGCCGGCCGCCGCGGAGGCCAACCGGCATGCCCTGGCGCTGTCCGGCGGCGACTACACAATTGTGACCGGCGCGGTGTGGCAGGCGCTGACCTTGGGGCAGATCGACGAGGCCATCCGCCTGGGGCGCCGGGCGGTGGAACTCGACCCGCTGAATTCCGAGGCGCATTTCGTCCTCGGCTACGCGTACTTCTTCGGCGACCGCCTGGACGAGGCGGAAAAGGAGATGCGCCGCATGATCAAGGTGAGCCCCGCGGCCGCCTGGGGACACTGTTTCCTCAGCATCTTCTACCTGCTCCAGGGCCGGGTCGACGACGCCGTCACGGCGCTGGCCCAGGAAAACGTGGAGATGTCGGGGCTGACCGGCCAGGCGTTTGTGCGTTTTGCCGAAGGACAACGCGAGGAATCCGACGAGGCGCTCCGCCAGTTGGCGGGCAAATACGCGGCGATGCTGTCGTATCAGATCGCGGAGATCCATGCCTACCGGGGCGAGCCCGACGAGGCGTTCGAGTGGCTGGAGCGGGCGCAGGTTCAGCGCGACCCCGGCATGAGTCGGATCCGGCAGAATCCCCTGCTGCGCAACCTGCACGCGGATCCGCGCTGGTCGGCGCTGCTGAAGAAGATGAACCTGCTGGATTTCCCGCGTTGACCGGCGGATCCGGCCCGCGGCCCCGTCCCTAGTTTTTCACTTTTTCGATCATGTGGTTGATCACATGGCTGTGTTCCCGCTGCGGACTGAACATCACAATCTCTGCGTCCGCGTCGACCTTCACGTTGTGTCCGGGCGGCCAGTAAAACAGGTCATTCGCCCGGACCGTCTCCTTTGCGCCGTTGGCGTCGGTCGTGGTGAGTTGGCCGCGCAGGACGAAACCCCAGTGGGGGCACTGGCACATATTGCCGTCCAGTCCCAGAAACAGCGGGGTGGTATCGACGCCCGAGGAAAGGGTGAAGTACTCGCAACTGATCTTGCCCAGTCCGGTTGCGTCGCCGAAATCCGTTCGTTGACGGATCACGGCACCCGGAATCTGCATTCTGACGTCCACGTCTTCTTTGGCTACGCGCATACTTGTTCCTCCGATTTGTTTACGGACGCTTTCGGCATGGAGATCTGGCTGTCGCCGCGTCCGTCTTGGGCGACAACCGTTCAACCCGCCGATGACCGGGCGATCGGCTCGAATTGCCGTGAAATCCGCCGGCGCGGGCCGCAGAAGCAAAGCGGGCCCGCCAGGCCGCGTCGACCCGGATGGCGGAGCGTTCGGGCAGGTCTGGTCCAAGCAGGACACGCGGGCGATCCGTGTGGAGCGTCTTCATCGGGATGTCGGGTCGGCTGGAGCCGGACAACCATGCACACGATCCCGGGCATGTCCAACGGGCGCGGCCATTTTCGAACTTTGTTCCCGGAGTCGCCCCAGCCGCGTCCGGCCGCCGCGCTCAAGCCAGCGTGAGCTGGATTTTTTCCCTCAGGTGAGTGCAGCGCTGCTTCGATTCGCTGTTGCGGACGGCCATCATATAGGCAACCGGGTCGCCGACCAGGAACACCTTCTTCTTGCCGCGGGTCAGCGCGGTGTAGAGCAGGTTCCGCTGGAGCATCAGGAAATGCTCCTTGAGCAGGGGAATCACCACCGCCGGGTATTCGCTGCCCTGGCTCTTGTGGATGCTGATGCAGTAGGCGAGGGCCACCTCGCCGAAATCGCCTCGCTCGTAGCGATGGTGTTCGCCGTCGAAATCCGCGGTCAGGGAACCGGCGTCGGGATCGACCGACACGACCACCCCGATCTCGCCGTTGAACAGGCCCTTGTCGTAGTTGTTGCGCAACTGGATGAGTTTGTCGCCGGGACGCACCTCGCCGCCCGCGGTGCGGAGCACGGCCAGGCCCCTTCCGGGGCGGGTCGGCGCGGGCGTCCGGGAGCCGCCCGCGGGATTCAGGGCGTTCTGCAACTGCTGGTTGAGGTGGGCCACGCCGGCCACGCCCTTGTGCATCGGGGCCAGCACCTGCACGTCGGTGATGGGATGCAGCCACCGGAAATGACGCGGGATGATCTCCGTGCACAGGGCCAGCACCTTGTGCAGGCAGTCCTCGGCCGAATGGGCGGCAATGAAATTGAGGTCGCTCCACGGCTGCACGGCGGCCAGGTCGCGGACGACGGGCGGCGGCTGCGGCTCGCCGGCATTGATGGCATGGGCGGTGGTGACGATCAGGCTCTGCCCCTCCTGGCGGTAGATGACCATGAGCCGGGTTACCGGAATGTCGCAGCTCGGGGGGCGGTCGCGCGAGCGGTCGGTGGCCCCGCAGGCGATCAGGTCCTTGAGGACGTGGCCCGCGCCGACCGACGGCAGTTGGTCCACGTCGCCGACGAGCAACAGGTGGGCCCGCGACGGCACGGCCGCAAAGAGGGCGGCCGCGAGCCGCGTGTCGAGCATCGATGATTCATCGACGATCAAGAAATCGGTGCCCAGCGGGGAGTTCTCGTTGACCGTGAAACCACCCTTGGCGGCGTCGAATTTGAGCAGACGGTGGATGGTGGAGGCGAAGCCTCCGGTGGTTTCCGCGAGGCGTTGGGAGGCGCGTCCGGTCGGGGCGGCGAGGTGGACGCGCACCCGCTTGGCCTTGAGAATGGCGACGAGGGCGTGGAGGATGGTGGTTTTGCCCGTGCCCGGCCCGCCGGTCAGGATGCTGACCTTGTGGGCCAGGGCGTGTTTGATGGCCGCGGCCTGCAGGGGATGGAACGTGAAACCGGCCCGTTCCTGCGCCCACGTCACCGCCGCATCGGCCTTGATCGCCGGCAGGCCCGACGGCGTGCGCGCGAGCCGGGCGACAGTGGCGGCGATCTTCTGTTCCGCCCGGTCGTTGGCCGGCAGCTGGAGCCAGGCGGAACCCGGCAGCGGGTTCGCCGCCCCGGCCGCCTCGTGACGGACGAGCTGGCGGGACGCCACCAAGGCATCGATCCGGGCCGTGACCCGGCGCGCCTCGGTCTGGAGCAGTTCGGTGGCGTAGTCGCGGAGATCACCCTCGCGATAAGCGGTGTGGCCATCCTCCTCCAGCACCTCGAGCGCATAAAGGATGCCGGCGTCGAGGCGCGGCGGCGCGTCGTTGGCAAAGCCGAGGTTGATCGCGATCCGGTCGGCGGTTTTGAACCCGATGCCCTCGATTTCGCGCGCCACCCGATAAGGCTCGTCGGTCAGAATCCGGCGGGCCTGGGCGCCATAACGGTTGACGAGTTTGACGCATTGGGCGGGGGACACCCCGTAGGTTTGGAGGAAGATGTAGATCTCGCGCAGGGCGCGCTGGTCCTCCCACGCCTGTTTGATCGCCGCGGCCCGCTTCGGGCCGATGCCCGGCACCCGGCGCAGGCGCCCGGAGTCCTCGCTCAGCACCCGGAAGGTGTCCCGCCCGAACGCATCCACAATCTGGTTGGCATAGACGGGGCCGATGCCGGGCACGAGGCCGCTGCCGAGATACTTGCGGATGCCGTAAACGGAGGAGGGCAGTTCGGAGGTGAACGCCTCGACCCGGAACTGATCGCCGTGTTCGCGATGCCGCGTCCAGGTGCCGCGGAGGTGCAGCGTCTCCCCGCACTGCACCCCGGGCAGCGGGCCGACGATGGTCACCTTCGCGTCGGTGTCCTCGCGCCGGAACTCGGCGATCGTGTAATGGTTCTCCTCGTTGAGGAAGATGATGCGCTCGAGCACGCCGGCCAGGCTGTCGGGCGGACTGGAGGAAGGGGAGGCCACGACGGGCAAACGTGGAACAGGGCGCGGGAAAAGGGAAGCCGAACGACGCGGCTGGAGTTGCCACCGCGCGGGCGGGTGACAGGTTGGGAGTGACCCGGATCTCCCGCCATGACCCCCATCGTCCCGCCCGTCGACCTCCGTTCCGACACCGTCACCCGCCCGACCCCGCCGATGCGGGCGGCGATCGCCGCCGCCCCGGTGGGGGATGACCAATTCGGCGAGGATCCCACCGTCAACCTGCTCCAGGAGCGCATCGCCGCGTTGCTCGGCAAGGAGGCGGCGCTCTGGATGCCCACCGGCACCATGGCAAACCAGACGGCCCTGCGGGTGCT
>JBJKRD010000167.1:0-6817 GCA_046704925.1 Opitutaceae bacterium
CCCTTGTTCGAGAAAACCCCCGGCAAGTGGCGGACGGTGGGTCAGCAGGAAGATTTCCACGTCGGGGAAACGACCCTGGTGAGTTACCTGGATGGATCCCCGCTTCCGTGGGCGGGCGTCACCGCGCGCTCCGCCGCCTGGCTGCGCCGCAAGGGCCCGGACGACTTCGTCGCCTTTTCCGTGAATTGCACGCACCTGGGATGCCCGGTGCGCTGGCAGCCGGGTTCGGAGCTGTTCTTGTGCCCGTGTCATGGCGGGGTCTATTACCGCGACGGCACCGTCGCGGCGGGCCCGCCACCGCGTCCCCTGGCCCGTTATCCGGTGCGCCTCGAGGGCGGGGCCGTGCAGATCATGACCAGTCCGATCCCGTTCGCCTGAGCCCGCCGCCGACTTTCCGACCCATGCCCCGGCAACCTCTTCGCACCCTCTGGCGCTGGTTCGACGACCGCACCGGGCTTGCCGCCCTGGTGGGCCCGTCCCTCACGCACCTCGTCCCGCGCGATGCCAAGTGGTGGTACGTGTTTGGCAGCGCGACGCTCTGCGCGTTCCTGGTGCAGGTGGTGACCGGGGTGGCGCTGGCTTTTTCCTACATCCCGTCGACCTCGCAGGCGTACGATACGCTGCAGTTCATCACCAACGACGCCCCGCTCGGCAACCTCCTGCGCGGCATGCATTATTTCGGGGCCTCGGCGATGGTGCTGATGGTGGGGCTGCACCTGGCCCAGGTATTCCTGTTCGGCTCGTTCAAGTACCCGCGCGAGATGAACTGGATGACCGGGGTGTTGCTGCTCGGTTTCACCCTGGTCATGGGGTTCACCGGGCAGCTCCTGCGGTGGGACCAGACCGCCACCTGGTCCGTCGTGGTGGCCGCCGCCCAGGTTTCCCGCACGCCGCTGATCGGCCACTGGCTCGCGCACCTCGTCATCGGGGGCAAGGTGCTCGGCGGCGCCACCCTGACGCGTTTCTTTGCGATCCACGTTTTTGTGATGCCGGCGCTGCTGTTCGCCTTCATCGGCCTGCACCTGCTGCTGGTGCTGCGTCACGGCATCTCCGAGCCGCCCGTGCCGGGCCGGGCGGTCCACCCCGCCAGCTACCGGGAGCACTATCACCGGCTGCTGCACCGGAGCGGCGTGCCGTTTTTTCCCGACGCGGCGTGGCGGGATGTGGTCTTCGGCGTGCTGACGATCGCGGGCATCGTCGCCCTGGCGGCGATCTTCGGCCCGCCGAAGCTGGGCAAGCCGCCCGACCCGAGCATCGTGCAGGCCTATCCCGCGCCCGACTGGTACCTGTTGTGGTACTTTGCCATTCTCGCGCTGCTGCCGCACGGAACGGAGTCGTGGTTCATGATCCTGTTTCCGCTGACCGCGGCGTTGGTGCTGTTGGTGCTGCCGCTGGTTTTCAACCGGGGGGAGCGGGCGCCGAGCCGGCGGCCGTGGGCGGTCTGCATCGTGATCTTTTTTGTCGTCGCGATCGGCGCGCTCTGGATCGAGGGGGCGCGGGCGCCGTGGTCGCCGCGCTTTGAGGCGCCGCCCCTGCCGGCATCGGTCGTGGGAACCACGGAAGGTCGGATCGCCGTCGGGGCCCGGCTGTTTCACGACAAGAGCTGCATTGCCTGCCACATGATCGACGGTCACGGGGGGGAACGCGGCCCGGACCTGACCTACGTGGGCGACCGGTTGAGCGCCGCGCAATTGATCCTCCGCATCAACAACGGCGGCGGGAACATGCCCGCCTACGCGACGAGCCTGACACCGGAGCAACTGGACGACCTGACCGTGTTTCTGGCGTCACGGCACCGGCCGGCCGCGCGACCGTGAGGCGGGCGGGTGTTCCGCGTGATCCGGCGTCCCGCGCGGGGTCAGGGGGCGCGCACGGGAATGCTGAAGCTGCCCGTGGTTCCTTCGCCGGGCCGGCTCTCCAGGTGAAGTTCGCCGCCGAGGTTCCGGAGCAGTTTGCGCACCAGGGGTATGCCGAGGCCCAATCCCGATTGATCCGAAAAGCTGCGGTCCGGTTGCTGGAACGCCCCCAGTTGCTCCAACTGCCGCGGCGTCATCCCCCGGCCGGCATCCACCACCGTGAGGTGCAGGCGGTCGGCGTCCATCCACGCCCGCACCCGGACCTTGGTGTCCTTGCGGGAGTATTTGAGGGCGTTGTCCACCAGTTCCTCGGCGAGGATCGACAGGTCCGTCGGGCCCGCGTCGAGCGCGGCGCCGGCGAGGTCGGCTTCGACGTCCGCTTCGCGTTCGTGGCGTTCGCCGGCGGCCTTGATGCCCGCGGCCAGCGCCGCCACCACGGCCTCGGCGGGCAGCGCCATCGCCGGGCGGGTCCAGCCGGGGGTGTCGAGCCGGAGGATGAGCAGGTAGTTGCGCAGGGTGCGGTGGAGCCGGCGGCCGGCCCGGCGGATTTCCTGCAGATCCTGCCGGATCTCCTCCTTGCCCAGCAGGTCGAGCTGATCCTCCAGCAGTTTGGTGATGCCGAGGATGCCCGCCAGCGGGGTGAAGAACTCCTGCGGCAGCTGGGATTTCAGACTGTCCCGCAGTTGCTCGACCACGCGATCGTCGATCCGCCGGCTGAGTTCCGCGCGCTGCAGTCGGGCCGCGACACAGTTGAGCAGGTCGGTGAGCGGGAAGGGCTTCAGCAGCAGGTCGTCCGCGCCCAGATCCATGGCCGCCCGCGGATTGTTGAAAGCGACCTTGCCGGTCATGAGCACGAACTGACGGTCGGCGAGTTCGGGATCGGCCCGCATTTCCTGAAGCAGGCGGCGGCCGTCCTTTCCGGGCATGGAAATGTCGCAGAGAATCAGGTCCGGGAGGTGGGCCCGGGCCAGCTTCCAGCCGGCCGCGGCGTCCGCCGCCGTCAGCACCCGGTAACTGTTGTTTTCCAACCCGAGGGCGAGCATAGCCGTCAGGTGGACGTCGTCGTCGATGATGAGGACGGTTTTGAGCGCGGCGGCGGGTGTGGAGGCGGTGGAGGGTTCGGACATGGCGGAGGGCCGGCGGGGGTCGGGCCCAACACCCCATTAACTGGCCGATGCCGCCGGAAAGACAAGACAGGATCGGAACGCGAATGCGCTTTCGCCGCCCGGGCCGCCGCCGGCGCGGTTAGAGTTGCACGGCGTGGCGCAGGACGGTCCACGCCGTCCGCGTGCGAACGAGGCGGACGTCGCCGCGATCGTTCGGCGGCGGTTCCACGACGGGGCAGGCCAGGTCGCGGTAGGCGGCCACCTTGGTGGCATCAGGCTGGGAGGTGAACAGCAGGTGCTTGTTGCCGCCGGGCACGCGGGCTTGGGCGATGAACTGGCCGAACTCCGGCGAGGGCCGGGTCGCATCGTGGGTGGCGTGCGAAAGCAGCAGGTACGAAGGAGTCGTTTGAGTTGGATACCCGGCGGCAAGCAGCGCGTTGTAGAAGTCGGCGTTCCGGCCGGCGTGATGTGCCACCTGGACCACCGCCAGCGGGCGGAGCGCGGCCAGGAGGGATGGATAAAAGCCGGCGCCAGGCGACGGCTTGAAGTCGACGCAGCCCGCGTCGCCCGCCACCAGCAGGCGTTGCTGCGCGGAGGTGAGGCACGCCACGTAGCTCAACTGGTTGCTCGGGGTGATCTCCTTCACGGGCACTGCCGCCCGCAGGGCCAGGGCCGCATAGGTGCCCACCGGCAGGCGCTGCCAGTGTTTTCGCACCAATCCTTCCGAGGGCCCCAGCAGACAGAGTTGCGGGGTGGAGCGCACGGGCGGCTTGGCCCGCGGGAGAAAACGTCGCTGTTGCGCGTTCCAGATGAACGACCGCGGACACCCGTCGGGGATGGTCTGGCAGAAGATGGGCACCGGGGTCGGCCGGTTCTTGAGGGCCTGCACGAGACGAAAAAGCGCGGTGGCATTGATGGCGTCATCGGCCGCCGCCTTGTGGATGACCGCGAGGCCGGCCCGTTGGTTGGGACTGCGGTCCGGAGCGGGCGCACCGTCCGACGCCAGGGGCGGCGCCGGACTCGCGGCCAGGTCGGCCCGGGCCTGCAGCCGGGACAGGGCGGTCGCCGACAATCGGGCGGACGGCACGGCGATGAAATCGTCGGCGTCCGGTTCTCCTTCCTGTTGCAGGAGGGCCATCGCCGCTTCGCGATGCCGGGCGAAATGTTGGGCCAACTCCGACAGGGGGGCGCGATCGACATCCACCTCGGCCGGCGCCGCCGGCAACGCCGGGCGCGTGCCGGCGCCCAGGGCGAGCGCGCGCAATTGGCGGCAGTGATCCGCCTTGATCCCGAGGTAGGTGCGCAGGGTCTTTTCACCATCCGCCTGCTCGAATTGCTTGGCGAGTAACGGCGGCGCGGCCGGCGGGCCGCCGGGCGGCGGGGCCTGGGTGTCGTTGGCCACGGGCGGCAGCCAGGCTTCGCCGATTGCCCGGGATTCGTCACCGGCGATGGGCACCAGACCCACCAGGTGGTCGGCGTCGTAATGGGTGCCGATCATCAGGTCGACCCGGCCGGGGCCGCCGCCACCGTCAAAGGCGGCGAAGGCCTCCGGGAGCTTGCGGTGGACGTGATCCTCCGGGTAACCGGCGGCGTGGATGCCGGCGTCGGCCAGCACCCGGATGATCCCGGACTTTCCCCGGCGGAACTGCAGCAGCAGGGCGGCCCCGAGCTGCACTTCGAACATGTCAATCTGGATCCGGTTCATGGAAAGCCGTGAGGTCCCGCCGGCGGGGCCGGGACCGGCCGCAATCGCCTCGGCGGCTCAGGCCGGTTTGATCGTCGAGGTCAGCTGGCTCAACTGTACGAGCAACGCCTGGGCCTGGGCGGAGGCGGTCGCGAGGTCTCCGGCTTGGACGGCATCGCGGACCTGGCGGGCGGCCTGGACCGAATTGTTGAGGGCGGCGGCGATGAGCCGGGGTTGCTCGAACTGCAGCACCCGGGCATCCGCCTGGGCTTTCGCCGCCGTCTGGTTCAGCAGGGCGGTCGCGGCCGCAAGAGCCGCGGAACGGCTCGCGAGATCGTCCAGCGTGGCCTGCGTGATCTGTCCACCCAGGCGCGGCGCGACCTGCTTGATGGCGTCGATGATTGGATCGAATTCCGGCGTGGTGGGGACCTCGATCATCAGCGCGTAAAGCTGCGCCTGGAGCGAGGTGAGGTCGGCGGCGGAAAGGGCCGGGGTGATGCCACCGGCGATCGCCGCAAACCGGGCCTGGGCTTCCTGAAAAGTCATGGGGTGGCGGGGGTCGGGTGCTCGTTGCTGAGTTCTCGGACAATGACACTGAGTTCGGTGGCGCGCTCGGCGAGCAGAGCCAGATTCGGGGCGCGGCGCTCGGCAAAGGCGCGAACGAGGTCATGGTGAACCGCGGCCCAGGTCCCGATGGCGCTGTCCGCCGCCTGGTAGAACTCGCGGCCGGTGACAATCGCGGCTTCCAGCTGCGCCCGCTCCGTCCGCCGGGCATTCAGCTCGGGTTCGAGGCTGTTGACCAGGGTGTCCCGCCGCAGGAGTTCGCTGCCGGCGGCGACGTCCGCCGGATTCCGCGCGACCGCGGCCCGCTGGGCCCGTTGGCCGGCCTTGACCGCCTCGTAGTCGCGTTCCAGTTCGCGTAGCGCCGGATAGACCGAGGTCATCAAGGGCAGGCGCCGCTGATTTTCGTATTCGAACGCCAGCGCCGCCAGATCCCGGCGAATGGCCTGCGCGATCATCTGCACCGCCGGGTCGGCCGCCGCCACCGCCCGGCCGAGGTCATGCCAGGCCTTCACCTCCACCACGGCAACCGCGCCGCTGACGACCAGATCGCTGGCCGCGTTGGAGCCGACGGTGATTCCGGGGACCGCCGCCGCCAATTGGCGGACCGAATCCACCAAGGCCGCCGCGTTGGCCCGGCGATTCGCCGCCGCGTCGCTGATCGCCGCGAGCGCCCCGCTGTAGGACAGCATCGCATCGGCGGCCCTGCGCCGGAGCTGCCATGACGCCGCCAGCCGGATGGGAGGGGGAACAGTGTCTCCCGCGGGTGCGGATTGCCCGGACGACATCGCCGTTAGGCGGGCGACGGGAGCCATCACGAGGTCGCCGCCGCGATTGATGTTCTCCACGACTGTCGCGGTGGCCGAGGCGAAGGGCTTCAGATCCGGCGTCTGGCATCCGCCCAACAGCATCGCCGCAGCGAGACCGGTCAAAAGCCGGACGCAACGAAGGGCGGCATTCATGCGGGCATGCGTTCGCCCCAGCCGGCCGACGCGACGGCGTCAGCTGGAAAGCCCGGCCGGGTGACGAGGCTGAGCTTACGTCAGATCCCAACCGGGTCAATTTTATGTCTGATAAATTAACGGCGGGCCGGTCGGACGCGCCGGCCCAGACCGTTGCGCCCACCTTGGATTGCTCAACGAACGAGGCTGACGGTCAGGGTCACCGTGCGCCCGGGACCCGGAATACGGCGCCCGGGCGCCAGCGTGCCCCCGGCGGGCAGCGGACCGGCCGGAGGCGAGAGATAGTCGCAGTACAGCCGGTTGAAGATATTCTCCATCGCAAGGGTCACGTGGATGTCCTGCCAGGTAAAGCCGGCACGGATCCGGCCAAGGGCGTAGGCGGAAGTGTCGGCAAAGACCGGCATGTCGTCCGGCGCCGGGTTGTGCTGGGCGGCCACGGCCCGCACGCCGAGTTCCAGCCAGGGGATGAACGGCCCGCCGGGCCAGGAGCGACCGACTGCAAGATTCAGGGACGCGGGGGGAATCTCGGGCAAGTGGCGCCGCGCGGCTTGATCGTAACCCTCGACGCTGGCCGCGGTCAGCCGACACCAGGCCGTCGCCACGGGACGCCACACGGCTTCGAGCTCGCCGCCCCAAAAACGGGCTTCG
>JBJKRD010000168.1:0-3447 GCA_046704925.1 Opitutaceae bacterium
GGTCAGAAAACAACCCAGGCCTGGAGTTAAATGGTGTTGTTGTCCCGGGCGCTCCGGCCGGCGCCGTCAATGTTGTTGGCCGAGCCGTCGAAGCGGTTGTAAATGACATATTGAAGCGAGAACTTGACGTTGCTGCGCGGCCAGAACGACGGACCCCCGTTCTTGTTGAAGGGCAGGTAATCCGCCTGCAGCACGATGCCGTCGCTCGTCGGCGATCCGTTCATGCTGTCGCCGTAGAGGATGGCATCCGTTCCGCCGCCGATCCGGAAATACTGGGCCGTGATCCCGAACGTTTTGTCGTAGAGGTAATTCGCGGTCGCCTTGACGGTCCAGAGGGAGTCGGTGGGATTGCTCGTGTTGCCGAGCGCATAGCTCGCGTTCCTAGTCTGGCGTTCGTGTATGTAGGTGAACATGGCGGTGAAATCACCGGGACCGGCCGAGACCTGGTACTGCGAATCAAGGCCGATATCCAAGGTCCGATCCTTGCCCGCGCTGTTGTCGCGGCCCGGATAGGTGTCGGCCGCCAGGCCGAAGGTCCCGAATTCCCAGCGGCCCTGGCCGACCATCTTCTCGATCGCAAACCGCCAATAG
This sequence comes from Opitutaceae bacterium, assembly GCA_046704925.1. GTDB lineage: Bacteria > Verrucomicrobiota > Verrucomicrobiia > Opitutales > Opitutaceae > Fen-1467. The sequence goes on from JBJKRD010000168.1 coordinate 592, forward strand.
GGCGCCGTGCCCGCGATCTGCGTTTCACCCTCCGGATCGACCCCGAGGATGCTTTGGAGGTGATAGCTCAGGTTCTGGTAGCCGGCGACGTCGATATAGTAGGTATTGTCCAGCCAAAGGTAGGCGCCGGCGCCCCCAACCTGCTGAGCCAGGCCCCCGTCGATCAATGTGCCTGCCGCCGGTCCGGGGGCCAGACCCGAACCGGTGAACGGAAAGCCCCAGGCCGGCGTGCTGTTCCACGGATCCTGCAACGTCGGATTGTTGTTCCAGTAAACGCCGTAAATCGCGTCCTTGCCGGCGATCGTGCCCGTGTCGGCATAGCGGAACTCGGTATTATCCCATGACCACGCCTTGCCGACGCCGTCGTAGGTCATCTGGCTGAATACGCCGATTTTGTTGAAGAAGGACGCGGCGGCTTCCTTCCCGAACAAGTCCGCGGCATACGGCCCGAACAACCGGCCTCCGTAGAAGACGCTCGCCTGGGTCAGCGCCCAGTTGTTGTTGTTGCCGAAGCCCGGCGCCGCGCCCCCCACCAGCCCCATCGCCGTCTGCGTGAAGGACGGCTGCACCATGATGGCCAGCGGGGGCATCTGGCTTTGGTCGGCGCTCAGCGTGTAGCCCGTCAGCTTGAATTGGCGGCCGAATTGCGTGAGTTCGGGAAACTCCGTGTGGCACATGACGCACTGCATATTCATTTGCCGCGCGAAGCTGGGCAGCGCCCGCCCCGTCGCTGGAAGCAGAAAAGCGGCGGCGATCGTCAGCAGCCCGCGGGTGAGGGTGGCGCGCCGCCGGAGTCCGGGTCGTCCCGGATGCGCTTCTTGTTTCGGGCCGGCGTCGGCCCGGGAATTACTGGGTCGGTCTTTCATAGTGATGGTTCAGGTGTCGAGGTGCCAAATGCGCCGCCGGCGCGCAGGCCTCTGCGCTTCGCCGCCAACGGTCCTTGAAGTGAAGTCATCGTTGGTCCTCGCGCAACGGGTCCCGTCAGAATCCCAAATCCTCTCCCTTCGGCTTGAGGCTGAACAGGTAGGCGGCCAAATCGTCGAGTTCCGCGTCGTTGATGGTGCCGCGCCAGGCCGGCATGTAGAGCGGCGGCGGCGGCCGCTTCGGATCGAGCGGCGTGATGTCGGGCTGCCCGTCGAGGATTCGCTTTTTCAGCTCGGCCTTCGTGTAGCCGTCGGCCACGTAGGTCAGCGACGGCACCTGCTGGGCGGTCTTGGCGTTCGGGTTCGGCACCCCGCCCTTCCCATCCGGGCCGTGGCAGCCGGCGCAGCCGAACCGGCGGAAGACCTCCTGGCCGCGCTCCACCGGGCTCATCAGCGAAGGCAGCGCCAGCGCCACCTTCTGGTCGCGCAGGTGCACCAGAAAGTCGGTCAGGGCCCGCGCCTCGGACTCGGTGAAACCGAAACGCGGCATGACCGTGCCGGGGCTCACCGCCTGCGGATCGCGAAAGTGGCGGATCATCCATTCGGGCGACCGCCGCAGGCCCACGTCGTCCAGCGCCGGGCCGATCTTGCCGCCCTGACCGCCGATGGAATGGCAGCCGATGCAGCCCTTTTGCTGGAACAACCGCCGGCCCTCGCTCGCGCTCGGGATGACCTTCATCGAGGAATAATATCCCGGCAGCGATTCGCCGGTCTGGCTGAGCATGAACAGGGTGATCGCGTCCAACTCCGGTCCGGAAAACTTCTGCGGGGGCATGCCCGAGCCGGGGGTGACGGCGGCGGGCGAGAGAAAGTGCTGGCGCAGCCATTCCGGGGAGCGGCGGCTGCCGACCGCGTCGAGCGCCGGGCCGATCACTCCGCCAACGCCGTTCAGGTTGTGACACCCGCGGCACCCGTGGGTCTCAAACAGCTCGGCGCCCCGCGCCAGTTCCGGCGCCGCCGGGTTGTCGGCGGCCTGGTGACACTGCCCGCAGGAGGCCTGGATGTACTTCAAGGGCAGCATCGGCTCGTCCCAATGCGGCACGTCCCCGTGCGCTGCGGCGACGGTGGTGGCGCGACCCTGGCCGCGGTGGCAGATGGTGCAGCCGAATTTGTCGAACGGATGTTGATCGTGCTGCGGGTGGTACGCCAGCGGCTGCGGGTAGCCCGCGTAACTCGGGTCCTCGACGGCCAGGTGGCAGGTGGTGCAGCGATCCACCCGGTGGAGCTGCGGCAGCAGGATCTGCTGGATCTGGATCGGCGCGGTTTCGGCCAGCATCCGCTGCTGCGGCGTCGCCGCCCGGCGGATTTCGTCCTGGATATACTCCCGCTGGTAGATTTTCCATTGCCGGTGCTGGTCCTTGTAGTAGGCGGCGATCACCAATCCGCCGACCAGCAGGCCGAGTCCGGTGAAGCCGGTGTAGAATTTGCGCAGCGAATGCTCGCCCATGTCAGGATCCCTCCGTCATCGCCGGCGGCTGCCGCCACGGGACCTGCCAGGACCAGTTGGGACCGCGGAACAGGCTGCCGATGACCGTCAGCGTGACCGCCACCAGCAGGCAGATCGCGAAGATGGTGTTCGCCACGACGCGTTCGCGCGCAAACCAGCGGCCGACGCCCCGGCGCCCCCGGTCCAGATACGGCAGCAGCACCAGCGCCATCACCAGCACGGCCGGCACCACCACCCCGCCCCAGAACGCCGAGTAGCTGACGAGCTCCTGCAGGCCCAGGAAATACCATGGCGCCTTGGCGGGATTCGGCGGATGCACCGCGTTGGCCACCTGCTCCAGCGGCGCGTTCCAAAAGATGGCCAGGAACAACACCACCGCGATCACCGCCAGGAACAGCAGCAGCTCGCGGAACACGAGATGCGGCCAGGAGAACACCTCGTCGTCCGGATTCCGGCCGACCTGCGGCGTCGTGCCGCGCGCCAGCT
>JBJKRD010000169.1:0-4274 GCA_046704925.1 Opitutaceae bacterium
CTGACGAGGCACCGGGCGGACGTGGTCTTTTCCTCGGCGCTCGAGACTCCGGTGGGCCGGCGCGCGGCGCTGCGAGTGGCGTTTCGCTACCAGGGACGCGCGCCCCGCGCCCTGGGATTCGGAATTCTGCCGCTCTTTCAAGACCGCCGGTTTGACGGCCTGCCGGCGGTACCTTTCCTGGCCGCGGATGACATCGAGCAAATGGATTTGGAGGCCGTATGGAACGCCGTGAACTAGCGCGCCGCCTCGGTGTCGGCCGCCGGGTCGGCGAGGCGCGGACCGTGGTCGTGGAGGAGCGCGATCCGCGGGCGTTCATGGCGGCCTTCGGGGAAGCGGTGGCGGGAGACGGCCCGGTCTTGGTGGCCAATCCCGGTTGGGGGACGGCGGAGCGGGCGCAATTCGCGGCGATCGCCGGGGCGGGGCGAAGCGATCCGGGGCCGAAGGCCCGATCCGGACGGGGCTGGCTGGGCCTCGCGACCGGGGGCTCAAGCGGCGTGCTCCGCCTGGCCCGGCACGACCAGGATACGATTTTTGCGGCGGTGCGCGGTTGCGCGGAACATTTTCAGGTGGAGCGCATGGACGCCATTGGGGTCCTGCCGCTGCACCACGTGAGCGGCCTGATGGCCTGGATGCGCTGTACGCTCACCGGCGGGCGCTATCAGCCGTGGGCCTGGGATGACCTCGAAGCCGGAAAATGGCCGGAGGCGGAGCCCGGCGACTGGTTTCTTTCCCTGGTGCCGACCCAATTGCAGCGGCTCATGGGGCAGCCGCCGGCCGTCGAGCGTTTGCGGCGGATGCGCGCCGTGTTCCTGGGCGGCGGGCCGGCGTGGCCCGACTTGCTGGAGGCTGCGGCCCGGGCCCGGCTCCCGCTGGCGCCGGGATATGGCATGACGGAGACCGCCGCGATGGTGGCGGCGTTGAGGCCGGAGGAGTTTCTGGCCGGCCGACGGGGATGCGGCGGCGCCCTGCCGCATGCGCGCCTGGCGGTCGCGGCGGACGGCGCGATCGAAGTGACCGCGGAGTCACTTTTTCGGGGCTACCATCCTGGATGGCGGGACGATGGTCCCTGGCTGACGGACGATTTGGGGCGGCTCGACGGGGAGGGCGGCCTGCACGTGCTGGGACGCCGGGACGCGATCATCATCACCGGCGGCGAGAAGGTGGATCCAGCCGAGGTCGAGGCGGAATTGCGGGCGACCGGCCAATTCGCGGACGTCGCGGTGGTGGGTTTGCCGGACGCCGAGTGGGGGCAGGTGGTGGCGGCCTGCCATCCGCGGCAAGGGGCCGCGCCGGATCCGGCGGCGTTGGCCCGCCTCCTGGCCGGCCGGTTGGCGCCGCACAAACGCCCCCGGATCTACCTGCAACTTGCGACCTGGCCGCGCCGCGACCAGGGGAAGATCGACCGGCGGGAACTGGCGATGCTGGCGCAGCGGCGGCGGGCCGAGACGGCGACGTGAGGCTCCCGCCGGACCCTCAAGCCAGCGAGGCCCGGAGCCAGGCCGCGAGCGGGGCCGGCAACGGCAGCCGCTCCCTGGTCCGCGACGAGATGCACAGATGGGTGGTATGGACGCGCGCGGCCAGCTTGTCGGGCGGGCCGAGGCGATGCAGCTCGAAGGCGATCGTGTACCGATGATCCTCCACCGGGGTCGCCGCGAGGGTGACCCGCACCCGGTTGCCGCAGGTGAGAGGCCGGAGGTACTCGGCGCGACTCGTCGTCACCGGCACAACGACGCCGTGGTCGCTGAAGAAGGTCTGCAGATCGATGCCGGCCGCGGCGAGGGATTCCTCGTAGGCTTCGTGGCAGATCGCGAAGTAGTTGGGAAAAAAGACGACGCCGGCGGCGTCGGTGTCGCTGAAGTGGATCGTGCGCTGGTAGGCGAAGGGCATGGGCGGCGGCAGGCGGTAAGCGGAAGGAAAAGGGGGCGGAATGACGGTCGAAAAAGCTTATCGCCCGCCCCTGGCTGCTTAAAGCTCGATTTCGATGACCCGAAACGAAATCGCCGGCGTGCTGGAGGAAATCGGTGTCCTGTTGGAGCTGAAGGGGGAGAATCCTTTCAAGGTTCGCGCCTACCATGCGGGCGCGCGGGCCCTGGAGCACGGGGAGGAGGACCTCGCGAAATTGATCGCCGAGAACCGGCTGGAAACGATCAAGGGCATCGGCGAAGCGCTGGCGAGGAAGATCACCGAACTGCACACGACGGGCCGGCTGGAGTTCCATGAGAAACTCAAGGCGTCGATCGCCCCCGGGTTGGTGGAGATGCTGGACGTGCCCGGATTGGGGCCGAAAAAGATCAAGGTCCTGCATGACCGGCTCGGGGTGAGCTCGATCGCCGAATTGGCGCGGGCTTGTGAGGAGCAGCGGGTCGCGGCGCTCGACGGCTTTGGGGATAAGAGCCAGGAAAAGATTCTCGCCGGAATCCGGCATCGCGAAGCCTACGGCCGGCGGCACCTGTGGTGGGACGCGTTTGCCGTGGCGGAGCCGATCCTGGAGGGACTGCGGTCGCTGCCCCAGGTGCGGCGGGCGGAGCATGCCGGCAGCCTGCGCCGCGGGCTGGAGACCGTGGGCGATCTGGATTTCGTCGTGGCGGCCGAGGCGTGGGAACCGATCGCGGACTGGTTCACCGCGCAGGCCGGAGTGGAGGAGGTGACGGCGAAAGGCGAAACGAAGTCGAGCGTCCGGCTGACCGGCGGTCTCCAGGCGGATCTGCGCATCGTGCCGCCGCGGCAGTTCGCCTATGCACTCCATCACTTCACCGGTGCAAAGGACCACAACGTGCAAATGCGCCAGCGGGCCCTGGGGCGCGGCCTGAGCCTGAGCGAGTGGGGGCTCGAACCCGCCGGCGGGGCGGAAACCGTGAAGGTCAAGGCCCAACGGGCGGGAGGCGAGGGACTCAAACCGGTCCGGGACGAGGCCGGCCTTTTCGCGGCCCTGGGTCTCCATTACATTCCCCCCGAGCTGCGGGAAGGATTGGGCGAGATCGAGGCGGCGGAGCAGGGCGAGTTGCCGCGGTTGGTCGAGGTCGGGGATCTGCGCGGAGCCTTTCACAACCACACCGTGGCTTCCGACGGCCATAATACGCTGGTGGAGATGGCGGCGGCGGCCCAGGCGCTGGGCTGGGAATACCTCGGCATCGCCGACCATTCGAAGGCCAGCGTCCAGGCCAACGGACTCGATGAAAAACGCCTGCGGCGACAGAGGGCGGAGATTGCCGCGCTCAACCGTTCCGGGCGGTTCACCACTCACGTGTTTGCCGGCGTCGAATGCGACATTCTGCCGGACGGCCGCCTGGATCTCGCCGAGGACGTGCTGCGCGAGTTGGATTACGTGGTCGTTTCCGTGCATTCGGCCTTTGCGCAGGGCGAGGCGGAGATGACGGCCCGAATCGTACGCGCGATCGAACACCCGTGCGCCACGATGCTCGGACATCTGACCGGCCGGCTCCTGCTGCGGCGCGAGGGCTACGCGGTCAACGTGGCCCGGGTGCTGGAAGCCGCCGCGGCCCACGGCGTCGCCATCGAGCTGAACGCCAACCCGCAACGGCTCGACCTGGAGTGGCGGAGCTGGCGCGCCGCCGCCCAAAAGGGAGTGCTTTGTGTCATCAATCCGGACGCGCATGAGACCGCCGGGCTGGGGCACGTACGCGCGGGCGTCCTGGCGGCCCGCAAGGGCTGGCTCACCCGCGAACAGGTGCTCAACACCCGTTCCCTGGCCGAGGTGACACCCCGCCTGCGGTCCCGCTGAAGCGGCTCCGGGGCCCGTAGGTGGGCCGGAGAAAGACAAGCGCGGGTGGCTTGTCGAGTCTCCAAACCTACCAAAAAAAGAGTGTGCGCCATCCTTGTGAGAAGTGGCCACCCCTACCCAGCATGGGGTGCCTTCGCATCAGTCCGTCCTGAAAACCCCGGGGTTCAGCATCCACACCAGGAAAACCATATGCCCTCCAAGAAGCGGTCCCGCGTTGCGCAGCTCCCTGCCAAACCGTCATCAATTCCGGCGCCGGCGCCCCGCAACTCGCGGGATGTGCTGTCCCTCCTGAAATCGGAGGCGCACGCCGCACCGGCCCAAAAGAGGATGGTGGCGCACCTGGAGGAGGTGGAGGCCCTGTTTCCCGGCGAGTTGTTCGGCGCTTTCCGGGCCTTCCTCGAGCAGCGGACCAGCGGCAACTGAGGCGTGGGGGCGGCGGGATGACCGGCCGCGTTGGCGCCCGGCGCCCGGGCCACCGCCGGCGGGATTGGGAGGTTTCCAAAAAATGAAATTGACAGGATGACGGATTTCG
>JBJKRD010000170.1:0-9717 GCA_046704925.1 Opitutaceae bacterium
GCAGTCTAGGGCGGGGATGTACCTGTGCTTGTGCTGGCTCACCCTGGTGGAGTACCTGATCACCGACTACCTGTCGCGGGTCGTGCAGCCGACAGTGGCCGCCATCGGCGGCGTGCAAGCCGCGCAGATTCTCGGCGGGCGCACCTTTGCCATGCGCATCTGGCTGAAACCGGACCGCCTGGCGGCCTACGGTCTCAGCCCGGCGCAGGTGCGCCAGGCGCTGGTAGCCAACAATTCGCTGGCGGCGGTGGGCGCGACCAAAGGCGCGATGATCACGGTCAATCTCAACGCGTCGACCGACCTGCACACCGCCGGCCAGTTCCGCCAGCTCGTGGTGAAGCAGCAGGGCGGGGCGATCGTCCGCCTCGGCGACGTGGCCGACGTGGTGCTCGGCGCCCAGGACTACGACACCGACGTGTCGTTCAGCGGCAAGAAGGCCACCTTCATCGGCATCAGTGTGCTGCCGACGGCCAACACGCTCGACGTGATCGACCGCGTCCGGCAGGTGATTCCGCAGATCCAGGCGCAGCTCCCGGCGGGCCTGACCTGCACGATCCCGTACGATTCCACGGCCTACATCCACGACGCGATCAACGAGGTGATCACCACGCTGGTCGAGGCGCTGGCCATCGTCATCGTGGTGATCTTCCTGTTTCTCGGGTCCGTGCGGTCGGTGTTGATTCCGCTCGTGGCCATGCCCCTGTCGCTCGTCGGGGCCTGCTTTCTGATGGCGGCGTTCGGCTTCACCATCAACCTGCTGACGCTGCTGGCCATGGTGCTGGCGATCGGCCTGGTGGTCGACGACGCCATCGTGGTGGTGGAGAACATCCACCGGCACATGGAGGAGGGGCTGTCGCCGCTGGACGCCAGCCTGAAGGGCGCGCGCGAGCTGGGCGGCCCGGTGATCGCCATGACGATCACGCTGGCGGCGGTGTACGCGCCGATCGGCTTCCAGGGCGGACTGACCGGCACCCTGTTCCGCGAGTTTGCGTTCAGCCTCGTGGGCGCGGTGATCATCTCGGGCATCGTCGCCCTGACCCTGTCGCCGATGATGTGCTCGAAGATGCTCAGCCACGACGCGGACAAGAAGGGCTTCGCGCATTTCCTCGACGTGACGTTCGACCGCCTCCGCGACCGCTACGAACACTTCCTGCACGTGGCGATGAAGGGCTGGCCGGTGCTGCTGGCGATTCCGGTGGTGGCGGTGGTCCTGTTGATTCCCTTCTGGGAGATGACGCCGGAGGAGCTGGCGCCGAACGAGGACCAGGGCCTGATCATCGCCCTGTCGAAGTCGGCGCCCAACGCGACGCTGGAACAGAAGGAGCTCTACGCCCACCAGGTGAACCAGATTTTTGAGGGCTACCCGGAGACGGCCAACGTATTCCAGCTCACCGGCCAGGCCTTCGGCACCTACGACCCGATCGCCGGCATGGTCTTCAAGCCGTGGAACGAGCGCAAGCGCAGCTCGCTGCAGCTCCTGCCCGACGTGACCGCAAAGCTCGGCCGGATCGCGGGCTTCAACAACTTCGCCATCGTGCGCCCGCCGCTGCCCGGCGCCGGGGCCGGCGCGCCGGTGCAGTTCGTGGTGCTGTCGACGGACACCCCCGAACGCGTGGCCCAGGTGGCCGACAACCTGGTGCAACTGGCGTTGAAGAGCGGGATGTTCTATTTCGCGGACAGCGACCTGAAGTTCGACCAGCCGCAGGCCAACCTGGTGATCGACCGCAACAAGGCGGCCGACCTGGGGATCAACATGCAGCAGGTGGCGGCCGACGTCGGTTCGATGCTGGGCGGCGGGTACGTCAATTACTTCAACATCCAGGGCAACAGCTACCAGGTCATCCCGCAGGTCGAGCGGGTGCGGCGCCTGAATCCCCAGCAACTGGACAACTACTACGTGAGCGCGGGCGGCGGCCGCCTGGTGCCGCTGTCGACCATCGCCACGCTGAAGAACTCGGTGCAGCCGCAAAGCCTGAACCATTTCCAGCAGCTCAACTCGGCGACCATCTCGGCGATGCCCCGCAACGGCGTCTCCCTCGGCCAGGCGCTCGACTATCTCAATGAGCTGGCGCGGCAGAACATGCCCGACGGCTACAGCGTCGATTACGCGGGCCAGTCGCGTCAGTACGTCCAGGAGGGCAGCTCGCTGCTGGTGGCGTTCGTCTTCGGCGCCATCATCATCTTCCTGGTGCTCGCGGCGCAGTTCGAGAGCTTCCGCGATCCCCTGATCATCCTGCTGGGCAGCGTCCCGATGACGCTGGCGGGCGCGATGATGTTCCTCTTCCTCGGGTTTGCCACCCGCAACATCTACACCGAGGTCGGCTTCATCACCCTGGTGGGCCTGATCGCCAAGCACGGCATCCTCATCGTGCAGTTCGCCAACCAGCTCCAGGCGGAGGGGCACAGCAAGCGGGAGGCCATCGAGCACGCGGCGGCCGTGCGGTTGCGCCCGATCCTCATGACCACGGCGGCGATGGTGCTGGGCGTGGTGCCGCTCATCATCGCCACCGGGGCCGGCGCGGCGAGTCGCTTCAACATGGGCGTGGTCATCGCCACCGGCATGACCGTGGGCACGTGCTTCACCCTCTTTGTGGTGCCGGCGGTCTACCTGCTCATCGCCCGCGACCGCCAGCGCGCCGGGGGGCGGGAGCCCGCCGCCGCCGCGGCGGCCCACTGAACCGTCAACCAACCACCTTTGCCATGGAAACGAAGCTGATACGGACGATCGGGCTGATGTTGCTCGGGCTCGCAGGCGGAGCCGGGCTGGGCGCAACCCCGGAGCTGCCGGCAAAGCTGGACCTGTCGACGGCCATCGGGCTGGCGCTGGCGAACAATTATCCGATTCAGGAGGCGCGCGAGCGGATCCGGGAGCAGGAAGGCGTCGAGATCACGGTGCGCGCGCGCCAGCTCCCCAACGTGAGCGCGGCCGGCACCTTTACCGGCAACACCCGGGAGATCTCCAAATACCTGGGGGACACCGACCGGGCGTGGGCGGTCGACCTGCAGGCCAGTGAGGTGTTGTTCGCCGGCGGGGGCGTGAAGGCCGCGGTGAAGAGCAGCTCGTTGGTGCGGGAAGCGGCGGTGCTGGAGCTGCAGGGCGTGATCAACCAGCAACTCCTGGCGGTGCGCACCCAGTTCTACACGGTGTTGCTCGACCAGCAGCGGATCAAGGTGCAGGAGGAAAACGTCCGCCTGCTCCAACAGCAATTGAAGGACGCGCAGAGCCGCTACGCCGCCGGCACGACCTCGAACTTCGACGTGCTGCGCGCCGAGGTGGCGCTGGCCAACGGGCAGCCGCCGCTCATCCAGGCACGCAATGACTTTCGCGTCGCCGTGGAACAGATGCGGCAGTTGCTCGGCGTAACCCCGGCGCCCGGCGGGCCGCAGGCGAACGAGACCGAGTTTGTCGGCAGCCTGGACGTCGCCAACCCGGCGACCTACCAGCTCGACGAGGCCATGTCCGCGGCCCGGGCCAACCGCCCGGAACTGCAGCGGCTGGTCAAGCTGGCGGGGGCCGGCGTGCAGAACGTGAAGGCGGCGCGGTCGGCCTATTATCCCGAGATCGACGCGGTCGGGAGCTACACTTGGGTGCGGGGACCGTTCTCGGTCGGCTGGAGCTCGCGCCTGGAGGGCTGGACCGCCGGGGCGCAGGTGTCGTGGGACATCTTTGACGGCCGGGCGACCGCGGGGCGCGTCGCCCAGGCGCGCTCGCAACTGGCGCAGGCGAAACTGTCGCTGGATGAGAACACGCTGGGCGTGGAAGTGCAGGTGCGCCAGGCGTACTCTTCGTTGCAGGAGGCCTGGGAACTCGTCCAGGCTTCCGGCAAGACCGTGGAGCAGGCGCAGGAGGCGCTGCGGCTGGCAAACGTGCGCTACCACGCCGGCACGGCGACGCAGCTCGATGTGCTGACCAGCCAGGTCGCCCTGACCGAGGCGCGGCTCAACCAGTTGCAGGCAAACTACACCTACAACGTGGCCAAGGCGACAATGCGCCAGGCCATGGGTTTGCCGGACGAAGACCTCCGCTCCTGAGTTGACGCGCGCGGTGGCGCTGCGCCTGACGATGTCGGGGCGGCGCCGGCCGTCGGCAGACCGCGCCGCACGACGATCCCCGCGGGATTAGCCTCGCTTTCGGCTGCACCTGTAGTCGCTTCTTTCCGGAGGATCCGGCTTGTCCGCATGATTAGCCGCCTTACAATCAGGCGGCTTATTGGCCAATCCAGCTTCGTCCAATGGCCCTGCTTCTCCTCAAGGAAGTGCCGCGGTACGAGTGTCTGCTCGAACGGGCAAAACGTCATCCCGAGCTCGATCCCTCGGCGGTGGAGGCGTTCCTGCAGCTGTTGCGGACAAGCACCGACCTGGAACAGGCGTTCGGCCGGGTCCTGGCCGGCCACGCGATGTCGCGGGGACGTCTGATCGTCCTGGTCCTGCTGAATCGCGATCCGGAAAAACCGGTCAGCCCCGCCGAGCTGGCCGGACAGGCTGACGTGACCCGCGCGACCATGACCGGCCTGATCGACACGCTGGAGCGCGACGGGATGGTGGGCCGGGAGCCGATGCCCGGCGATCGCCGGATGATGCTCGTCCGGCTCACTCCGAAGGGCCGCGGCTTTCTGGAGAGCATCCTGCCGACGTACTTCCGCCGCATCGCCGCGGTCATGGGCCGTTTGTCCGAGAACGAACGCAAGGCGCTGGTGGCGCTTCTGGGCAAGATCGAACCGCACGCGCCGGAATTCAGCGCTGCGCCGCCGGCCGGGGCCGGCGGTCCCTGATCGGGGCCCGGCGGCCCGCCTCTTTTCTCCAACCCTCAACCAGCTTTCAACATGGGCAAGAAAATGGTCCTGATGCTGCTCGCGATGACCGTCGTGGTCGGCGGGGTCGTGGGCTTCAAGATTTACACGGGCGTGATGATGGGCAGGGCGATGGCCGCCCGGAAGCCGCCGCCGGTGGCCGTGTCGGCGGTGCCGGCCCAGGAGGATTCGTGGCCCCAGAGCCTGCACACGGTCGGCAGTTTCGCCCCGGTGCAGGGAGTGACGCTCAACGCCGAACTCGACGGGGTCGTCACCGCGATCGCCTTCGAGTCGGGCGCCGCGGTGAAGGCGGGCGACCTCCTGCTGCGCCAGGACACCTCGACCGAGGAGGCGCAGTTGACCAGCGCGGAGGCCGGGATGGAACTGGCCCGGCTCAGCCTGGAGCGCGCCCGGGAATTGCGGACGCACGGGACCAACTCCCAGGCTGATCTTGACGCCGCCACCGCGGCCTTTCGGCGGGCCGGCGGCGAGGTCGCCGCCATCCAAGCGATCATGGCCAAGAAGACGATCCGCGCGCCGTTTGCCGGACGCCTGGGCATCCGCCAGGCCAACCTCGGTCAGTTGCTGCGCACCGGCTCCGCCATCGTCGCGCTCGAGACGGAGGACCCGATCTACCTCAATTTCACCCTCCCGCAGCAGAGTGCGGCGCAGGTGGCCGCCGGCCATCGCGTCCGGGTCACGGTCGACGCGTATCCGGGCGAGGTGTTCGCGGGCGGGATCAACGCAATCAATCCCGGCGTCGACGCCGCCACCCGCGCCCTGCAGATCCAGGCCACGCTGCGCAACGCCGACGGCCGCCTCCGATCGGGCATGTTCGGCTCGGTGGAGGTGCTCCTTCCGACGGCGGAGAAGGTCATCTACGTGCCGCTTTCGGCCCTGGTCTACAACCCCTACGGCGACGCGGTCTACGTGATCGAGACCGGCGCGCCGGACGCCTCCGGCCAGCCGGAGCTCAACGTGCGCCAGCAATTCGTGCAGACGGGCGTGACGCGCGGCGACCTCGTGGCCGTGGTGAAGGGCATCCGCGCCGGCGAACAGATCGTCACCGCCGGCCAGATGAAGCTGCGCAACGGGGTCCGCGTGGTCATCAACAACAGCGTCGCCGCGGCGGCCTCGCCGGCGCCGCAGGTCGACCGGCCCTGAGCGCCGATGAAATTCACCGATCTGTTCATCCGCCGGCCGGTCCTGGCCACGGTGGTGAGCCTCCTGATCCTGCTGCTGGGAGTGCGCTCGTGCTCGTCGCTGAACGTGCGCCAGTACCCGCGCAGCGAAAGCTCGGTGGTGTCGGTGATCACCATCTACACTGGGGCCAGCGCCGACCTGATCCAGGGCTTCATCACCTCCCCGCTGGAGCGGGAGATCGCGAGCGCCGATGGCATCGACTACATCGAGTCCAACAGCTCGCCCAGCGTCAGCGCGATCACTGTCCATCTGCGGCTCAACTACGATCCCAACGCCGCCCTCACACAGATCACCTCCAAGATCAACCGCGTGCGCAACCAGCTTCCGGCCGGCTCGGAGGACCCGATCATCGACGTCGCCTCGAGCGAGAGCACGGCGTCCCTGTATCTCAGCTTCTACAGCGAGGAGCTGAATGCCAACCAGGTCACGGACTACCTGTACCGGGTCGTGCAGCCCAAGCTGTCGACCGTGCCCGGCGTGCAGAGCGCGCAGATCCTCGGCGCGCGGGTCTTCGCCATGCGCATCTGGCTGAAGCCCGACCAGCTCACCGCCTACGGCCTGAGCCCGGCGCAGGTCTGGCAGGCGCTGGCCGCCAACAACTACCTCGCCGCCATCGGTGCGACCAAGGGCACGATGCTCTCCATCAATTTGAACGCCGCCACCGACCTCAAGACGGCCGACGAATTCCGGCGCCTGGTCGTGAAGGAGCAGCACGGCGCGATCATCCGGCTGGGCGACGTGGCGACGGTCGTGCTGGGGGCGGAGAGCTACGAGGCGGCGGTGAAGTTCGGTGACGAACCGGCCACCTTCATCGCGGTCAGCGTGCTGCCGACCGCCAACACCCTGACGGTGATCGATGCCGTCCGCCGCATCCTGCCGCAGATCGAGTCCGAACTGCCCCGCGGGGTGAGCCTGCGGATCCCCTATGACGCCACCGGCTACATCCGCGACTCGATCAAGGAGGTCGTCTTCACCCTGGCGGAGGCCCTGCTCATCGTCACGGTCGTCATCTACCTTTTCCTCGGCACTTTCCGGTCGGTGATCATCCCGCTCGTGGCGATGCCCCTCTCCCTCGTCGGCGGCTGCTTCCTCATGCTGGTGCTGGGCTTTTCCATCAACCTGCTGACCCTGCTGGCCATGGTGCTCGCAATCGGCCTGGTGGTGGACGACGCCATCGTGGTGGTGGAGAACATTCACCGCCACATCGAGGAGGGCCGGTCGCCGCTGCAGGCGAGCCTGCAGGGCGCGCGCGAGCTGGGCGGTCCGGTGATCGCCATGACCATCACCCTGGCGGCGGTCTACGCGCCGATCGGTTTCCAGGGCGGACTGACCGGCGCGCTGTTCCGCGAATTCGCCTTCACCCTGGCGGGCTCGGTCATCGTCTCGGGCGTGGAGGCGCTCACGCTCTCGCCGATGATGTGTTCGCGGCTGCTGCGGCACGAGGCGGGCGGGCGCGCGCGGTTCGCCCACTTTCTCGACACGCAGTTCGACCGCCTCCGCGCGGGCTATCAGCGGCTGCTCCATGGCACCCTCGACGCCCGGCCGGTGGTGGGCGTGTTCGCGATGATCGTGTTCGGCAGCATGTTCCTGTTCTGGCGGTTCTCCCAGAACGAGCCGGCGCCGACCGAGGATCAGGGCTTCATCATCTCCCTGTCGCTGGCCGCGCCCAACGCCAACATCGACCAGTTGACGCGTTACGCGGAAGAGACCGCCGGGATCATCCGGAGCCTGCCGGAGGCGCAGAATTATTTTCAGGTCACCGGCTATCCCGCGGCCAACAACATCATCACCGGCATCGTCCTCAAGCCGTGGAGCGAACGCCGGCGCTCGGCGCCCGCGGTGCTCGCGGAGGTCACCGGGCGCCTCGGCACCGTCGCGGGGTTGAACTGCCAGGTCTTCCTGCCGCCCTCCCTGCCGGGGGCCGGCGGGGGCACGCCCGTGCAGTTCGCGGTCGTCTCGACCGACGACCCGCTGCGGGTCGCGGCGGTGGCCGACGAGCTGGTCCGCCGGGCGCAACAGAGCGGCCTGTTCTATTACGCCGACAGCGATCTCAAGTTCGACCAGTCCCAGGCCGACGTGGTCGTGGATCGCGACCGGGCCGCCGACCTGGGCATCAGCATGCAGCAGTTGGGCGCCGACCTCGGCACCATGCTGGGCGGCGGGTACGTGAACCGGTTCAATGTCCAGGGCAACAGCTACAAGGTCATCCCGCAGGTCGACCGGGTTTACCGCCTGCATCCCTCGCAGCTCGACAACTATTACATCAGCACCGGGCGGGGCGGGCTGGTGCCGTTGTCCAGCGTGGCCTCGGTGCGGCCCAAGGTGCAGCCGCAGTCGTTGAAGCGGTTCCAGCAGCTCAACGCGGCGACCATTTCCGCGGTGCCGCGGCCCGGGGTGTCGCTCGGCGAGGCGCTCGATTTTCTCAACGCGCAGGCCCGGCAGGTGTTCCCGGCGAGCTACGCCGTCGATTACGGGGGCCAGTCGCGGCAATTCGTGAAGGAGGCCAGCGCCTTTGTGCCCACGCTGCTGTTCGCGGTGACCATCATCTTCCTCGTCCTGGCGGCGCAGTTTGAGAGCTTCCGCGACCCGCTGATCATCATGTTCAGCGTGCCGATGGCGGTGTCGGGCGCGCTGGCGTTCATCTGCCTGGGCACGATGGGCCTGTCGATCAACATCTACACCAAGGTCGGCCTTATCACGCTGGTCGGACTGGTGACCAAGCACGGCATCCTCATCACCCAGTTTGCCAACCAGCTCCAGCGCGAAGGCCGCTCCAAGCGGGCGGCGGTGGAGGAGGCCGCGGGCATCCGGCTCCGGCCGATCCTGATGACGACCGCGGCCATGGTGTTCGGCGTGGTGCCGCTCATCATCGCCTCCGGCGCGGGGGCCGCGGCCCGCCAGCACATGGGCCTCATCATCGCCACCGGCATGAGCATCGGCACGCTCTTCACGCTCTTCGTGGTCCCGACTGCGTACACCCTGCTGGCGCGCGATCACCACGCCGACCGGGAGAAGCTCGGTCTCGCCCCGGGCGGGCCGGGGGCGGAGGACCTGGCCACGCCGGCGCCTTGAGGGCGCGACGGAGTCGCCTTGATGACTTCCGCACGCTGTTTCGGTGCCGGGCTCCTGCTGATCGGGGGCGCGGGGTGGGGGCGCGGAGCGCCCGCGGGCGGGTGGCCGGAACCGGCTGGATCTGGGAACGGCGATCGGGCTGGCTTTGGAGCACAACTGTGCGATCCGCCGGGCCCGCGAACAGAGCCGCCAGCAGGCGGGCGTGGGGTGGAGGTGCGGCAGACCATGGGGCTGCCCGACGAAGACCTGCGTTCGTAACGCCGCCGCCCCCGCGGCGGAGCCTCCCTCGCGGGTGAACGGCGGTGGCTCGTTGGCCGCACCCGGTTTGTCCGGCGTGAGGCGGTGGAAGAGTTGCCAACCCGCGTCCGTCCTGAAAAATCGGCCGAAAGGTGAAAACTGTCGGGCGTTGGTCAGGGTTATTTGCGGTGCTGGCCGCGTTGGTCGTGGGCGCGACGATCGCGGCCTTCGTGCCGGCCGTGCAACGCTGGGCGGTTCTGACGCTCGCGGCGCGGCGGCCGGCCTGGCAGGTGCAGCTCGACTATCTGGCCATCCGCCCGGAATACGTGACGGTCCGAAACCTGCGCCTCACCTGGCCCGGGGGCCGGTTGGTGCTGGCCGACGGTCGCGCTGAATACTCGCTATGGGATCTGGT